>JABFWJ010000155.1 GCA_013362295.1 Thermoleophilia bacterium | reverse complement strand
AAGAAGAAGAAAGGCGGCGCCCGCCGTTGAGCGACGAGGTCTCCGTCGAAGCGACCGGGGAGACCGTCGGCGAGGCGAAGTGGAAGGCGTTGCGCGACCTGGAGCGTGCGGCGCCCGGTCTCGACAAGGCAGGCGTGCGGTTCCAGGTCGTCTCGGAGGGAGAGCGCGGGCTGCTCGGCGTCGGCTACACGCCGGCGCGGGTGATCGCGAGCGTGCCGGCCGCCGCCGTCCGGGCTCCCGCCGCGGCCCGGCCCGACGAGAGCGGGCTCGAGTCGCGTATGCGCATGCTCGTCGAGACGGTCGTCGGCGCGCTGGGGATCACCGCGCGCGTGGACGTGCGCGAGACCGACGACGGTGTCCTCGTGACGTGTAGCGGCGGCGACCTCGGCCTGCTGATCGGCAAGCACGGCCAGACGATCGATGCGCTGCAGTACGTCGCGAACGCGGCATCCTTCCGGTCCGGCGCAGGGAAGCCGGTGACCGTCGATGCCGCGGGATACCGCGAGCGGCGACGCTCGACGCTCGAAGGGATCGCGCTGCGTGCAGCCGAGCAGGCCGCGGCCGGCGAGCGCGTCGTGCTCGAGCCGATGACGGCGGTCGAGCGGAAGGTCGTCCACGAGCGCCTGAAGGAGGTCGCAGGCGTGGCCACCTCGAGCGAGGGGACGGAGCCCAATCGCTACGTCGTCGTCTCGCCTGATTGAGGACTGGCTTCGCGCCCTTGTCGCGACCCCCGGCCTGACGGCGATCCGCGACGTCCAGGAGGCGCGCCGTGCGCTGCTGGACGACTCGCTGCGCGGCGCGTCACTCGTCGCTCGGTTCGACGGACCGCTCGTCGACGTCGGCTCGGGCGGGGGCGTCCCCGGCATTCCGCTCGCGCACGCGCAACCCGGCCGCGAGGTGGTGTTGCTGGAGGCGGAGCGGCGCAAGTGCCGGTTCCTGGAGGAGTGGGCTCCGCCGAACGCACGTGTCGTCTGGGGACGAGCGGAGGAGCAGCCGACGGACTGGGCCGGCACTGCGGTCGCGAAGGCGCTCGCGCACCCGCCGACCGCAGCCGAGTGGTGCCTGCCGCTCGTGCGCGAGGGCGGTGCGGTCGTCCTGTGGGTCGGACCGTCTGCCGACGTGGAGCGAGTGGCCGCCGTGGCGGCACGGATCGCGGGGGAGGTCGCAGACGCGCCGGAGGGGTTTCTCGTCCTGCGCAAGGTCGGGCCGACTCCGCCCGGCTTCCCGCGCCGGGTCGGCGTCGCCAAGAAGCGTCCGCTCGCCTGAATTGTCCGGCTCGAAGGCTAGATTGGGCCGCGTGCCCGGCAAGGTGTACGCGTTCGCGAACCAGAAGGGCGGCGTTGGGAAGACGACCAGCGCGATCAACCTCGCCGCCTGCCTCGCCGAGGCCGGCGAGCGTGCCCTCGTCGTCGATCTCGACCCGCAGGCGAACGCGACCTCCGGGCTCGGGATGCGCGCGAACGGCACCTCGACCTACGACCTGCTCGACGGCGCGCCGCTCACGTCGCTGGCGAAGCCGACGCAGTTCGCGAACCTCTTCCTCGTCCCCTCGAGACCGGAGCTCGCCGGCGCGGTCGTCGAGCTCTCGCAGCGCGAGGACGGAGAGCGTTATCTCGCGGCTGCGCTGCAGGAGTCCGACGGCTTCGACTTCGTGCTGCTCGACTGCCCGCCGTCGCTCGGCCCGCTGACGGTGAACGCGCTGGCCGCAGCCGACCGCGTGGTCGTCCCCGTCCAGACCGAGTACTACGCCCTCGAGGGTCTCGCGCAGCTCGTGCAGTCGATCAACCTGATCAAGACGCGGTTGAATCCGCGGCTCGCGATTGCCGGCGTGCTCCTGACGATGGTCGACACGCGCACGCGGTTGTCTGCGGACGTCGAGGCCGAGGTGCGCAAGCACTTCGGCGCACTCGTCTTCGATGCGGTCGTGCCGCGCTCGGTGCGGGTCGCCGAGGCCCCGAGCCACGGCCTGCCGCTCACCCACTACGACCGGCGCTCGCGCGGTGCCGAGGCTTACTGGAAGGTGGCGATGGAGCTTGTCGAGCGCACCTAGACGAGGCCTGGGCCGCGGCTTCGAGGTCCTGATCGGCGGCGTCGAGCCCGAGCTCGCACGGCTCCCGACGGCGGAGATCCACCCGAACCCCAGGCAGCCGCGCAAGCAGTTCGACGGCGAGGCGGCGACCGGCCTCGCGGAGTCGATCAAGGCGCAGGGGCTGATCCAGCCGGTCGTGGTCAGACCGCGGCTCGAGGGCGGCTACGAGCTGATCGCCGGCGAGCGCCGCTGGCGCGCGGCGCGCGAGGCCGGGATCGCGACGCTGCCTGCAGTCGTGCGGGAGGCCGACGACCGGGACACGCTGCTGCTCGGCCTCGTCGAGAACGTCGCCCGCGAGGACCTCTCGCCGGTCGAGGAAGCACGTGCGTACGCGATGCTGATCGACGAGTTCGGGCTCTCGCTCGGCGAGGTGGCGGAACGCGTCGGCAGGTCGAAGCCAGCGGTCTCGAACCGCATCCGCCTCCTCGAGCTCCCCGAGGAGGTGCTCGCGCTGGTCGGCCGCAGCGAGCTGACCGAGGGGCACGCGCGCGCGGTGCTGGCCGTTCCCGACCACGACGGCCGCCGCCGGCTCGCCAGACGCATCGTCCGGGAAGGGATGTCCGTCCGCGCGGCGGAGCGCGCAGCGCGCTCGGCCGGCGCGCGCACCAAGGAGCGGCGCGCCTCGAGCGTCGATCCCGTCCTCGCCGCGCGGATCAAGGACGCGGTCAGGCTCCTGACGGGCTTCGAGGCGAAGGTCGGCGTGGCGGGCGTCCACCTGCCGGTCGACGACGAGGTCCAGCTGGAGGAGCTGGCCGAGGCCCTCGAACGCCTCGCAGGCCCGTAACCACGCCGACGATCCGCCCGTTGCACCTCTGTGGACGGGCTCTGGCTCCAAGACCTCGAGTCGCTGGAGGCGATCTCGCAGGATGAAGACACGCGCAATCTCTTCCTGCGCATGGCGCACCTGAGTCAGAACGGGCGGTTGCAGCCCTTCTTGCGTGAGCTCGAGGACGACGGCGAGCTCGACGCCGAGACGAAGGTCACGCTTGCCGAGTTGGCGTGCGACGAGAGTTTCCTGCACGCGGTGGAGGACTATGTCCACCGCACCCGCGCGCTGCATTAGCGTTCCGCACGTGGAGCAGGACGAGACGAAGACGCAGGCCTTCGAGGAACCGCCGACGGCCGAGTCGCCTCCCGAGTGGGAGGCGGTTCACCCGCGCTATTTCGGCGTGACGCCGCAGGGGCTCGCGGCCGTGCTCGCCGCGTTTGCGCTCGGCGCGGGCGTCGTGCTGCTCGCCTCGGGCTACTACGCGATCGGCGCGGTGCTGCTCGTCGCGGCCGCGCTGCTCGCCGCGCTCTACGCCGAGCAGGCGCGGCGGCGGAGGGACACCGCGCTCGACCGAGCCGCCGCTGCAGCGGCGGACCATACGCGCGCGCTTGCCGGCTTCACCGGTTCGTCGCTGCGCGCGTGGACGTCCGCGGGACGCCGGCTCACACGCCTGCGGCTCGAGGCGAGCCGGCAGACGCGGGAGCGCTCACACCTCCAGTACGCGCTCGGCGGCGCGACGTACGCCGGGGACGAGGCCGAGGCCGAACGGCTCCGCACGGCGATGCAGGCCGTCGATGAGCGCATCGCAGCGTGCATCCAGGAGGCGAACGAGGTGGTGGAGCGTCTGCGCGCGACGCGTGCGCAGGAGCGCCTCGCCGTCCAGCCCACCGAGATCCGCGCGCCCGACGACGAGGCGCGGTAGTGGGCGATCCTGGATTCGAACCAGGGGCCTCCGCCTTATCAGAGCGGCGCTCTAACCAACTGAGCTAATCGCCCGCGCGGGCCGCATGATAGCGCCCTCGCGTTTGCCCCCAACTGCGGGGGTAATCTAGAAACCGATGGTCGAGATGTCGATCTACGGAGTTTCGTTCGATCTCGTCGGCAAGCAGCCGATCGTGCTCCTCAAGACCGCCGAGGGCAATCGCTACCTGCCGATCTGGATCGGGCACTCCGAGGCGGCCGCGATCCTGATGAAGCTCCAGGGCGCTTCGGCGCCGCGACCGCTCACCCACGATCTGCTCGTGAACATGCTCGGCGAGCTCGACGTGGAGATCGTGCGCGTGACCGTCACCGAGCTGCGCGAGAACACGTTCCACGCGTCGATCACGATTGCCCAGAACGGCAACGAGGTCGAGATCGATTCGCGGTCGTCCGACGCGATCGCCGTGGCTGTCCGGGCGCAGGCCCCGATCTTCGCCGCCGACGAGGTGATCGAGGAGTCGGCGATCGAGATGGAAGGCGACG
>JABFWJ010000294.1 GCA_013362295.1 Thermoleophilia bacterium | reverse complement strand
TCCTTGAGCCTCAGCGCCTCCTCGACCGCGTACGTGTCAAAGTCCGAGATCGCGAGCTCGACCGTGCGGTCGAGCCTCTTCGTCGTCGGATCGAGACGCCGCCCTGCGGCGGCGTCCGGGACTGCCTTGACGCACACGGCGATCTTCATGCGCGCCGGACTCTATCTGGCGGTCCTCGTCGCAGCGCTCGTGTGGGCGGCGGCGTCGGCGGCGAAGAACGGCGTGCCGCCCCTCCTCTTTCCGGTCGTCGGCCAGGTCACGTATACGAACGACTTCGGCCAGGCGCGGCCGGGCGGCACGCACCAGGGAAACGACCTCCTCGGCGCGAAACGCGCGCCCGTCGTCGCCGTGGAGGACGGAACGGTCAAGTTCTGGACGACGTCGGCGAACGCGGGCTGCATGCTCTACCTGTACGGCGCGAGCGGGACGATGTACGAGTACATCCATCTCAACAACGACCTGGGGCGGGGCAACGACAACAAGGGCAAGTGCGTCGACGGTGTCTC
Organism: Thermoleophilia bacterium; assembly: GCA_013362295.1. Taxonomy (GTDB): domain Bacteria; phylum Actinomycetota; class Thermoleophilia; order Gaiellales; family Gaiellaceae; genus PALSA-600. The sequence continues at coordinate 3,833 of JABFWJ010000294.1, read as the reverse complement.
ATACGCCCCGGGTCTCGTCGACGGCCAGCACGTGGACGCCGGTCAGTTGATCGCCTACCTCGGCGACTCGGGCGACGCGAACGGCATCCACCCCCACCTGCACTTCGAGGTCCATCCGAAGGGCGGCAAGGCGGTCTCGCCGTTCCCGTATCTGCAGCAGGCGGCACAGCTGCTTGTGCCCGCACCGCCGGCCGGGTCCCCGTTCACGCTCAAGCTCAGCGGTATCGTCCTGGACGCGACGCCGACCGACCTGACGCTGAGCGTGTCGACGCTCGCGTCGTGGCCGTCGCACGTCAAGCAGACGAAGCTGAACCGCGTCCTCACACTCACCGCGACCGCTCCGGACGTCACGGTCGGCCAGAAGGTGACCGTGTGGACGCTGCCGGCGCCAGGCACGGTTGCGGCGATCAGCGGGGAGCCGCTCGCGCTGACCGTCGACCGCGTCGCGTAGGGCTACGCGGCGACGAGCCGCGACTGGAGGAACTCGACGATCGCGCCGGTCGGCGCGCCGGGCGTGAACACCTCGGCGACTCCCTGCTCCTTCAGCGCGCGCACGTCGTCGGTCGGGATCGTGCCCCCGACGACGACGAGCACGTCCTCGGCGCCCTGGTCGCGCAGGAGCGAGAGGATCCGCGGCACGAGCGTCATGTGCGCGCCCGACAGGATCGAGATGCCGACGGCGTCCGCGTCCTCCTGGATCACGGTCTCCACGATCTGCTCGGGCGTCTGGTGCAGGCCCGTGTAGATGACCTCCATGCCGGCGTCGCGCAACGCCCGCGCGATGATCTTCGCGCCGCGGTCGTGACCGTCCAGTCCCGGCTTCGCGACGACGACTCTGATCTTTCCCGCCACCGTTGGGCAGTATAAGAACGTGAAGCTGACCGTCGTGGGCTGCTCCCCGGCCTGGCCGAACCCCGGGGGTGCGCAGTCCGGCTATCTCGTCGAGAGCGCCGACGGCCGTCTGCTCCTCGACTGCGGCCCCGGCGTCCTGCAGCGGCTGCGCGCCGCCGAAGGCTGGCCGCGGGTGGACGCGATCGCGATCACGCATCTCCATCTCGACCACTGGGGCGATCTCGTGCCGTGGGTGTGGGGCCTGCAGTTCGGCCCTGCGGCCGAGCTGCCGCGCCCGCGCTTGTTCCTCCCGCCCGGCGGCGGCGAGACGCTCGCCCGGCTCGGCGAGGACCTCGGCAGCCGGGACATGTTCGAGCGGACGTTCGAGCTCGAGGAATATGCCGACGGCACCGCGTTCGACGCCGCGGGCTCACGCGTCACGCCGCACCGGGTCCTGCACTACGAGATGCTCGCTTTCGGCTTCCGCGTCTCCGACAACGGAGCGACGCTTGCGTATTCCGGCGACAGCGGGCCTAGTGACGCACTGCCGGAGCTTGCCCGCGGGGCCGACGTCTTCCTCTGCGAGGCGACGCTCCTCGAGCCACACCCAGAGGGAGGGGTGCGCGGTCATCTCTCGGTCGCCGAGGCCGACGCGGCGTTCCGCGCGTCGGGCGCGAAGCGTCTTCTGATCACGCACCGTCCCGCCGAGCGACCGCTCGAGAACGGCTACGAGCAGGTCTACGACGGATTCGAGCTCGAGTTGTAGCCGAGCGCCTCGGCGTAGCGGCGTGACGCACGCCGCGCGCGCACGGCGTTGCGCACCGCCCACGCCGCGAGCGCGAGCAGCAGCGATCCGAGGAGCACCGCGGGCACGAACAGCCACTTCGCGGACACCGCTGCCTTCAGCGGCGGAGGCGGAGGGCCGCTGCGCCGGTTCGGGCTGAGCGTGCCGCCGCCGCCGATGCCCTTCGGCACCCATGACGCGACGAGCCACTGATGCGGATGGCCGGCGTAGCGCTTCAACTCGAGCGTGAACGTCTTGCCGGCCCAGTTGTCCTTCGCGCCCTTGCCGCGCGAGACGAGCGAGAGGTCGAGGGCGACGTCGTCCCGGAACGCGTACAGGATGTCCCACGCCTGGATCCCGTCCGCCTTGAACGGCACGACGTTGTTGAAGCCCGTGTCCCACGTCTTGCGTGTCTGACCCGCTCTCATCTCGGGACCGAGCATGGCCCATGCGAGGTCGAGGTGCTTGCGTGCGACCGCGGTGCGGACGAAGAGACTCGAGGCGGCGAAAAGCTCGAGCCGGTCCTTCCTCGTCAGGATCACGTGCTCCGGCGCCTTGTACACCCACGCCTTCGCGGTTGGGTCGATCGGGGTCGCGGTCGAATGCCCGGTGTTCTCGTAACGGATTCCGATGAAGACGAGCGAAGCGACTACAAACGTCGACCCCGCGGCCCAGGAGAGGCGACGGCGGAACCGGGGCGACGCGAGCCGTCCGTTCAGCGTTGCGAATCCCTTAGCCGACGCCCGCGGAACCGGCCGGGATCAGCGGACTCGCCCGCGGCACCCACGAGTTGACCAGCCACGTTCCGTTGCGCTTGACGAGATCCATGATGAAGAGGGCCGGACGCACCTTCGAGCCCTTTTTGGGCAGCAGCGCGACCTCGATCTGCGCCTCTTTGGGGTACGAGAAGTCGATCTTCATCGGCGCGTATTTTACTGCGTCGACCGGATACGGAATCACCGCGATGTTGCCGGTCTTCCACGACTTGAGCGACTGACCCTGACGGATCGCCTCCGTCACGATGGTGTAGGCGTTCGGCAGGTTCTTCCGCGCGACGGCCGTGCGGATGAACCGCCGCGCGACCCGCGTCGCGCCGGGCGGAAGCTTCACAGTTGCCGGAACTTTCGAGACGTCGAGTGCCGGCCTGTTCGTGAGCGGCGTGGCGGTGCTCTTCCCCGTGTTCGACCAGATGATCCCGGCCGCGATCGCCCCGCCGACGAGCACCACCGCGACGATCCACGGCAGCGCCTTCTGCCAGCCGGGGCGATGCTTGATGTCGGGATGGAAGATCGACTCGATGTCGCTGCTCATGCTCACTGCACAGTAGACGGTGACAGCGCGGGCTCGTTAGGGCGCCATTGTTGAGGAACCGTTAAATCCGGCTACCCTCCGGACGATGCGGGCGCCGCTCGTGCTGATCGCGATCGCGGCGCTGACCGGCGCCGTCACTGCGTCCGGGGGGACGCAGCCCTGTCCGGCGACGTGCATCCACGTCGGCTCGACGCTGAACCCGGTGCGGGCGAGCGCGATGGTCGGGGCGCCGATCGGGTTCCTCGCCGTGGACGGGCGCAGGCACCACATCAGGAGCGCCTTCTTCTCGGTGACGGCGATCCGCGGCAAGAATCCGCCCGTCCTCCGGCTGTCGGCCGGCAGCTACGGCTACCGCGACTCCGCGGGCGCCGGCGCCGGTCGCGTGCTCGTGCTGCCGACCGTCAAGCTGCGCAGCCGCGTCCTGCAGGCGACGTGGGGCGCGCGCGGTACGCCCGGGACGGCCTGGCGCGTCTGGCTGACCACGAACGGGCTGCGCAAGGTCTGGCTCGCGCGGACGACGGCGTGGGTCGGAGGCATCGTCTTGTCGCAGACGGTCCGGGAGGCCTGCGTGAGCGCTGCGACCCTCGGCGCCGCGCCGTCGCCGCCGGTCTGCGTCGGTCGGACCGCGGCCGGCCCGGGGTCACAGCTCTCCTACCGCGAGCTCGTGCTCGCGGCGCATCCGGCGGCGTACTGGCCGTTCGACGCCGACGCCGGGGACGCCGCGGGGACGCATCCGCTGACGCTCGCCGGGGGCGCCGCCGTCGCCGGCGTCGGGATCGGAGGCCCCGCTGACCGCGCCCTCGTGCTCGACGGCAAAGGCGGGTTCGCGAACTCGCCTTTCAGCCCGGACCTCAACCCGCGCCGCTTCACGATCGAAGCCTGGGCGCGCGCCGACGGGGGCGCCAGC
>JABFWJ010000138.1 GCA_013362295.1 Thermoleophilia bacterium | reverse complement strand
AGCGGCGAGCTCGCGAGGTCGTTCGGCGGCAGCGCGGCGAGGTCGCGGGGGCGGCGCACAGCGGCGAGCGCTGCGCGCAGCGCCGCGGCGCGCTCCGCGAAGCCGGTGCCTCCGCCACGGCGGTCGAACTCGTGGTAGATCGCCGCCGTCGACGCCTTGCGCGCGTCACGCGGCAGGAGGAGGAGCACCGTGAAGTCCTGCGGAAGCTCGACGGGCTCGAGCGTCGTTCCGTCGGCGGTGCCGAGCTGCGGTCCGTCCTCGAGGAAGAACGGCACGTCCGCGCCGACGCGCGCCGCCAGCTCCCGCGTGCGTTCCGGCGGAAGCGGATCGTCGAGCTGGGCGTTCGCGAGCCGCAACGCCGTCGCCGCGTCCGAGCTGCCGCCGCCGAGCCCGGCCGCGACCGGCACGTGCTTCTCGATGTGTGCGTGCCAGCCGTACGGCGCAGCGAGCAGCTCGAGCGTGCGACGGACGATCGTGTCGCCGCGAAAGCCGGTCACGCTCGTCTCGGCCGCGGGCTCGACGCTGACCCGGTCGCCGAGGTCGATGCGCTGGAAGAGCGTCACGAGCTCGTGCCTCCCGTCGGGGCGCGTCGGACCGACGACGAGGGCGAGGTTGATCTTCGCCGGTGCAGGTCCGATCAACCGAGCGCTCGGCTTTCGAGTCCTCGGCTGTCGAGTGCCGTGGCCAGAGCGACGAACTCCGGCGGTTCGAGCGCCTCGGCGCGCACGTTCGCCGCACGCCCGATCTCCGCGAGCGCTTCGACGGCGCGCTCGCGGGCCGCCAGGCCCGAGAGCGCGAGCGAGTTCGCGAGAGTCTTGCGTCGATGGGCGAACGCCGCTTCGACGACCTGCCTCACGCGCGGCGTCGCGCCCGGCGCGGTGCGGCGGAAGGCGACGAGCGCGGAATCGACGTTCGGCCGTGGACGGAACACGTCGCGCGAGACCGGATGCAGCCCCGTGCGCTCGGTCGCGAGCTGCACGATCACGGAGACCGATCCGTACGCCTTCGTCGACGGCACGGCGAAGAAACGATCGGCGACTTCGCGCTGCACCATCACGCACCAGAGCCCGAGCTGGGCAACGGAGAGGCTCTCGGCGACGATCGGCGTGGCGACGTTGTACGGCAGGTTCGCGACGAGCTTCCGCGGCGCCGGTTCGAGCGCCGCAATGTCGAGGTGCACCGCGTCGCCCCAGTGCACCTGCGTATCGGGAATGCCCTCGAGGTGCTCCGCGACCCGGCGGTCGATTTCTGCGGCGTGCACGAAGGCGACCCGCTCGGCGAGGTAGCGCGTCAACACGCCGAGGCCCGGGCCGATCTCGAGCACGACGTCGTCGGGCGCGAGCTCTGCCAGGCGACCGATCACGTCGAGGATGTTGTGGTCGACGAGGAAGTGCTGACCGAGGCTCTTACGCGGCTCGACCGTCACAACCCGAAGACCGCCTTAGCGTTCGCGACGATCTGCGCACGGATGTCCTCGCCGTGCACCTCGGCAAGCAGGTCGTAGGTGTACGTGACGAACGCCGGCTCGTTCCGCCTGCCGCGCACCGGCTGCGGCGCAAGGTAGGGGCTGTCGGTCTCCGCAAGCAGCAGGTCGGGCGGCACCTCGCGCGCGGCGGCGCGGAGCTCGTATGCGTTCTTGTACGTGACGTTGCCCGCGAACGAGATGTACCACCCGCGTTCGAGTGCCGGCGCCAGCAGGGCATGCGATGAAAAGCAATGCAGGATCACCGGCCCGTCGTACGCGAGCAGCCGTCGGGCGGTGTCGTCGTCGGCCGCGCGCGTATGGATGACGACCGGCTTCCCCGTGTCGCGCGCAACCGCGAGCAGGCGGTCGAAGAGGCGCTGCTGCGCATCGTGCGGCGCGTACTCGCGAAAGTAGTCGAGGCCGGTCTCGCCGACGGCGACGGCCTTGGGATGGTCGAGCAGTGCGCAGATCTCGGGGACGTGCTCGGCCTCGCGGGTCCCGGCTTCGTGCGGATGGATTCCGAGACACGCGTAGACCCCCTCGTGCGCGTCGGCGAGCGCGAGAGCGCGGTGTGCGCCCGCCAGGCTCGTCGCGACCGCGATCACACGGGTCACGCCTGCCGCCCGCGCGCGCTCGAGGACGTCAACCGCGTCGTCGCCGAGGTGGGCGTGCGTGTCGATCAAGCGGCGGCGTCGCCGACCATCCGCGCGAGCTCTTCCTCGACGACCGAGTCGTCGAGCTTCTTGAAGAGCGGCCGGGGCTCCTGCAGGGCGCGGCCCGGCGGGAGGTCGCTCGGCGACCAGCTCCCGACCCACGACGCATAGTCGCCCGTGAGGATCTCGTGCGTTCTGCCGCCCTCCTCGACGACCTCCCGGAACTCGAGTGGGCCGGCGAGGTGCCCCTCGTGCCCCAGCAACTCGTGGACGACCTGCGAGGTGTGCGGCAGAAACGGCGTGAAGATCGTCTTCAGGCTGTCGACCGAACGGAGCGCGACGAAGAGAACGGTCGCCGCGCGCTCGCGGTCGGTCTTGACGAGTGCCCACGGCGCCTGGTCGCTGACGTACTGGTTGACGGTCGATGCGAGCCGCATCGCCTCCGCGAGGCCGGCGCGGAAGCGACCGCTCTCGATGTGCGCGCCCACCGTGTCGAAGCCGGCTGCCACACCGTCGAGCAGGGCGTTGTCCTCCGGGGTGAGCTCGCCCGGCTCCGGCACCGCGCCGAAGTTGCGGTGGGCGTTCGTCACCGTGCGGTGGACGAGGTTCCCCCACGTCGCCAGCACCTCGTCGTTGTTGCGCCGCACGAACTCGGCCCACGTGAAGTCCGCGTCCTGCGTCTCCGGCCCGGCGGCGATCAGGTAGTACCGCAACGGATCGGGGTCATAGCGGTCGAGAACGTCGCGGAGGTAGATCGAGTGCTGCCGGCTCGACGAGAACTGCTTGCCCTCCATGCCGAGATACTCCGTGGCGAACACGTCGTCCGGCAGCTGCAGCGGAGCGAGGCCAGCGCCGTACTCCCCGCCCTTCTCGTAGCCGAGCAGCAACGCCGGCCAGATCACGGTGTGGAAGACGACGTTGTCCTTGCCCTGGAAGTACGCGTGCGTCGAATCGTCGTTCTGCCACCAGTCGCGCCACGCGTCCTCGTCGCCGGTCGCGGCCGCCCACTCGATGCTCGCCGACAGATAGCCGATCACCGCGTCGAACCAAACGTAGATGCGCTTGTTCGGATCCTCGGCGTAGCCCGGGACGGGGATGCGGACGCCCCAGTCCAGGTCGCGCGTGATCGGACGGGGCCGGATCTCGTCGAGCAGCCGGAGCGAGAAGTTGCGAACGTTGGGCCGCCAGTCGTCGTGGCGTTCGATCCAGTGGCGCAGCGTGTCGGCGAACTTCGGCAGGTCGAGGAACAGGTGGTTCGTCTCCCGAAACTCAGGCGTCGAGCCGTCGATCTTCGAGCGCGGGTTGATCAGGTCGATCGGGTCGAGCTGGTTGCCGCAGTTGTCGCACTGGTCGCCGCGCGCCTCGGGGTAGCCGCAGATCGGACACGTCCCCTCGATGTAGCGGTCGGGAAGCGTGTGGCCCGTCGTCGGCGAGAACGAGACGCGCTGCGCCTGCTCAAAGATCGCCCCGTGCTCGTAGAGCGTCTTGAAGAAGTCCTGCGTCACGCGCTCGTGGTTCAGGGTGGTCGTGCGCGAGAAGCAGTCGTACGACAGCCCGAGGCGCCGGAAGTCCTCGCGAAACGCGGCGTTGTAGTAGTCGGCGACCTCAGCATAGGACTTGCCCTCCCGGTCCGCGGCCACCATCACCGGAGTGCCGTGCTCGTCGGTGCCGCTCACCATGAGGACGTCGTTCCCCTTCAGCCGGTGATAGCGCGCGAACACGTCCGACGGAACGCCGAAGCCGGCCATGTGGCCGAGGTGTCGGTGCCCCGACGCATACGGCCAAGCCGGCGCGACGAGGATTTTCTGCTTCGGAACCTGCTCCTGTGCGGCTGCCACAACGAACCATGATACGAACGGCTCCCAGCGCGCCTCCCGCAGCGACGGCGGCCGCGAGCGCCGCAAGTGCGAGGGACGACGCGCCGTGGCCGTGACCGCGAGCCGGTCTGGCCGCTGCCGCCGGAGTGGCGGTGCCGTGACCGCGAGCCGGTCCGCCCGCTGTCGCCGGCGCAACAGTGCGCACCACAGCCCGGTCGCGCCTCACCTCATGCACACCGCGATGCCGATTGTCCGGGTGCAGGGCGCGCTCGAGCCGGGCGGCGTGCGGCCGGCCGCGTACGTCGGCCGCCCAGGCCCCGGGGCCCTCGACGGGACCGCCGCTCACCGCCGGGCCTGACGGAGGCGACCAGGCGCCTCGCCGCGAGGCGTCGCCGGCGATCGAGGCA
>JABFWJ010000081.1 GCA_013362295.1 Thermoleophilia bacterium | reverse complement strand
CCTGCGCACGTTCGACGTCCGCGCCGACCATCGCCGCGACGAGCCGGTTGTGGTCGAGCTCGCCGACGGGCGCGGTGACGATGCGCTGCCCGTCGCGCAGCACGGTGACGGTGTCGCAGATCTCGTAGATCTCCTCCAGGTGGTGCGAGATGTAGAGGATGGCGACCCCGTTGTCGCGCAGTCGGCGGACGCGCTCGAACAGCCGCTCGATCGCGCTCGACTCGAGCGAGGCCGTCGGCTCGTCGAGGATCAGGACGCGCGCGCCGATCGACAGCGCGCGTGCGATCTCGACGATCTGCTTCTCCTCGACCGACAGCTCGCCCGCCGGCCGGTCGACGTCGAGGTCGAAGCCCCACTCGAGCAGCAGCTCGCGCGAGCGCCGGCGCAGCGAGCGCCACTGGACAAACCGCCCGTCGGTGCGGTTCAGGAAGATGTTCTCGCCGACGCTCAGCGACGGGATCACCATCGAGCGCTGATAGACGCATGCCACGCGCTGCTGCCAGCTCGCGCGGTCGCCGAGGCTCGGCGCCGGCTCGCCGTAGAGCTCGACGGTCCCGCGGTCGGGTCGAAGCAGCCCCGTGAGCACACCGACGAGCGTCGACTTGCCGGCGCCGTTGCGCCCGACGAGCGCGTGACACTGGCCGGGGACGACGGCGAGCGAGACGTCCTGGAGCGCGATGGTGCGGCCGAACGCCTTCCAGATGCCGTCGGCATGAGCGGCGGGCGGCTGCTGCGGCAGCCGCCCGCTTCCGGTGTCCCCCCCGGAGCTCACTTGCGCTTGAAGTTCCCCCAGAGCGTGGAGTCGTTGACATTCGACTTGCTGACGACGGGAGCGACGATCGCATCCTCGAGGTTTCCGAGAAGCGTCACGATCTTGCTGCCGTGGTCGGTCTTCATCCCGGCGTGGTACTTCGCCCCCGCGACTGCCTGCTTCGCGTAGAAGACGGCGAACTGCGCGTAGAGGGTCGCCGGCTGCGAGATCGTCGCGTCTTCCTCGCCGGCCCGGATCCAGCCGTGCTCCTGCGGCGTCCCGTCGTTGCTGAAGAGGACAACATGGTTCGCGGCCCCGACCTTCGAGAACTTCCCGGCCGCCTTCTCGGCCGCGATGATCCCCGGCACGGGCCCGCTCCAGTGGGCGTAGATGCCCTTGAGATCGGAGTACGTGCTCAGCGCCGTCTTCGCGTCGTTCACCGCCGTCGGCGTGTCCCACTTGGTCGCGTACTGCACGACCTTCAGGTTCGAGTGCGCCTTCATGCAGTTGAGGAACCCGTTCTTGCGGTCGAGCCCGTTGATCGATGCGAGGTCGCCTTCGAGCATCGCGACATGGCCGGAGCCCTTCGCATGAGACGAGATGTAGTTGCACGCGCTCTTGCCGTAGAGCACGTTGTCCGCGCGGACGATCATGTAGACCTTGCCCTGCGTCGGTGCGACGTCGACGCTCACCACCGGCACGTGCTTGCTCGCCGCGAAGTCGAGCGTCGGCTTGATCGCGGCACTGTCGACCGGGTTGATGATCAGCGCGTTCACGCCCTGGTCGATCAGCGCCCGGATCTGCGTCGCCTGCTTGCCGGCGTCGCCGTTTGCCGAGATCGGCCCGACGAGCGTCACGCCGTACTTCTTCCCAGCTGCCTTCTCGAAGGCGACGTACGAGCTCCAGAAGTCGGTGCTGTAGCCGGCGAGCGAAACGCCGACCTTGATCGTGGCCGCCTTCTTCGCCTGCCCTCCGAGCGCGCCCGTCGCGAGCACGCCGACGAGCGCGATCGCGAGCAGCGCGCCAATCAGACGAGTCTTCACCGTGCTCCTCCCTTTCCGAGGTCGAATGGCCCCCGTCATGCAGGAACCTCCTCCTGTGTCCACCATCCGGGCCCGTCCGGGAACGCAAACTCGGACAGGGTCTCCGGCCGGATCTCGATGCTGTAGCCCGGTGCCGCCGGCGCGGCGTATCGGCCGCCGACTACCCGGACCGGGTCGACGAAGTGCTCGTGCAGGTGGTCGACGAACTCGCAAACGCGGTCGTCCATCGTTCCGCTCACCGAGACGTAGTCGAACATCGAGATGTGCTGTGCGTACTCGCAGAGCCCGACGCCGCCGGCGTGCGGGCACACCGGCACGCCGAACTTCGCCGCCAGCAGTACGACGGCGATCACCTCGTTGACGCCGCCGAGGCGGCAGCAGTCGAGCTGGCAGATGTCGATCGCGCCGAGCTGCAGCAGCTGCTTGAACACGACGCGGTTCTGCACGTGCTCGCCGGTCGCGACCTTGATCGGCGCGACCGCGTCCTTGATGTGCTTGTGGCCGACGATGTCGTCGGGGCTCGTCGGCTCCTCGATCCAGTACGGGTCGACCTCCGCGAGGCGCTCGATCGCAGCGACGGCGTCGCCGACGTTCCACACCTGGTTCGCGTCGAGCGAGAGGCGGATGCCCGGGCCGATCGCGCCGCGCACGAGTCGCGCCCGGCGGAGATCCGCCTCGGGGTCGCCCCCGACCTTCAACTTGAGGTGGCTGAAGCCGGCGTCGACCGCCTCGCGCGCCAGCGCGGGAAGCGTCGCCTCGGGATAGCCGATCCAGCCGGCCGACGTCGTGTAGGCGGGAAACCCTTCGGCGAGCAGGCGTTGCTCGCGCTCGGCCTTCGTCGCGGCGCTCCGACGCAGGAGTGCCAGCGCTTCCTCGCGTGTCAGCGCGTCTTTGATGTAGCGGAAGTCAACGCAGTCGACGAGCCGTTCCGGCGGCAGGTCGGAGAGCAGCTTCCACAGGGGCTTGCGCTCCCGCTTCGCGTAGAGGTCCCAGACGGCGTTCACGATCGCCGCGGTCGCGAGGTGAATGACCCCCTTCTCCGGCCCGAGCCACCGCAGTTGCGAGTCGGTGACGAGCCGCTTCCACAGTCCTCCGAGGTCTGCGAGCAGCTCGTCGACGGGCGCGCCCACGACGTGGGGTACGAGCGCCTCGATCGCGGCGACGCAGACCTCGGTGCCGCGGCCGATCGTGAACGTCAGGCCGTGCCCCGCGAGTCCGCCGGGGTCGTCGGTTTCCAGGACGACGTAGGCCGCGGAGTAGTCGGGGTCGGGGTTCATCGCGTCGGAGCCCGCGCCGCTCAGGGAGGTCGGAAACCGCACGTCATACGTGACAGCGCGCTCGATCCTCATTGACATAGCCGATGTTTCTAACCGATAGATCGGATCTTTGTCAAGAGATTTGGCGTGACTCCGACGAGTCGTTCGGCTAAAGTCCTACTTCAACCCGATCTTTATGCAGGAGACATAGGATGGATACGACAGGCAGTCGCCGCGAGAGCGGTGTCACCGGCGACGCGATCGAGCGCATGCGCGAGCTGATCGCGACCGGGGAGTGGGGGCCGGGAACGCGGCTGCCGCGCGAGAACGACCTCGCGCGCCAGCTCGGCCTGTCGCGGAACTCACTCCGCGAGGCCGTGCGCGCGCTGTCGCTGGCGCGCGTGCTCGAGGTGCGGCAGGGCGACGGCACGTACGTCAGCAGCCTCGATCCCGGCGAGCTGCTCGAGCCGACGCTGTCCGCCACGAACCTCCTCCGCGGCCGCACGGTGCTGGAGCTGTTCGAGGTGCGCCGCATGCTCGAGCCGGAGGCGGCCGCCCTCGCCGCCCACCGCGCGGACGAACGGCTCGTCGCCGACCTGCGCACCGAGCTCGACCGCATGGTCGCGGCCGGCAGCAACGCCGAGGAGCTCATCACGGCCGATGCCGCGTTCCACGACGTAATCGCGCGTGCGCCGGGGAACGGCGTGCTCCGCGCGCTGCTCCGCAGCCTCTCGACGAGCACCCAGCGGGCGCGGTTGTGGCACGGCATCGCGGAACGCGGCGCGCTCGATCTCGCGCGCGAGGAGCACGCGCGCATCTACGACGCGATCGCCGTCGGCGACTCAGACCTCGCGCGCGCGTCGGCGCTGCTGCACATCGCAACGAACGAGCGCTGGCTGCGCGATCATCTCGATCCCTCCGACGACGTCCCGCTCGACCCGGATCGGTAGAGGTAATAGCCGCAAGCGTGCGCCACGGCTCGGGCGGTACGCGCGAAACCGGGTCCTGCTCGGAGTGCGTCCGGAGGACTTCGAGCTTGCGACAGATGCGGACGGCGCGATCCCGGCAACGATCAAGATCACTGAGCAACTTGGCCCCGAATTGCTTGCGCATTTCCAGGCTGAAGGCATCGAAGTCGCTCACCTCGAGGAACAAGCCGACCAGGAAGCAGACAACTCGCCCGACTTGAGCGACACGCTGGTCGGGCGATTCGACCCCGACGCGAATCTCGCGGTCGGCCAGCGCACGACAATCCGGATCAAGCCGGAGCGTGTACAGGTCTTCGAGGCCGACT
>JABFWJ010000248.1 GCA_013362295.1 Thermoleophilia bacterium | reverse complement strand
CCTGCGCCGGCGGCCGCGTCTCGCGCGGGCGGCGATCAGGTCGGCGTCAGCGGACGAGCGCGGCATACTACGCTCGTATCCGCGCGCCCGGATGGGAAACGACGCCGGGAACAGGCCGCCCGAGCGGCATCTCCGTAGCGTCGCGCCCGCGCGGCGGCGCCGGGCTGGAACCGGACAATCGGCGCGCGCAAGGTCTGCATCGTCCGGCACCGCACGAGCAACGAGGAGGCGATGTGAACATCGAGTTCCTATCGACTGTGGCGGTGGTCGCGCCCGATCCGTCGGCCCGTTGGGCGAGCGACGACAGCTCCGCGATGCAGGTCGGCCGCTTCATGGTCGACCAAACCGGCGGCTGCCGCGTCAGCTTCAACCTGCCCGCCGACCACCCCTGGAATCACTTCGTCCACTCTTGAGGAACGGGAGCAACCGCCCTCGCCTGACAGCTCGCCTGGCGCGCGCCGCATGCGGTCCCAAGAACCGAAAGAACTCCGGCTAGGCCAGCCGCGGCTGCGGCCCCTCTGACCCCCGCCATGCCCGGTGATTATGTACCGGCGCCGGAGACGCGTCAACGAACCAAAGAGCGCGGAGCGACGGGACTCGAACCCGCGACCTCCGGCGTGACAGGCCGGTCATGGTGCTTCCGGGCTGAGCGGGGATGTGCGGGGATTCCGGGCCAGCGCAGGGCTTTCCGGCGCCGTCTGCGGGTGTGAGCTGGAGGTTCCGGCGGTGTACTGCGGTATCTATGCGGGATGCGTTGTTGCTGCCGCGGACAACGACCGGATGGAGGCGGGATGCCGTTGCGGGGCTCGCTGCGAACAACCGCTGACTTGGTGATCCGCCTGGGCGAGTGTGCCGAACCGGGAGCGCCGGCGGTTGACCGTCGAACGGTGACTCGTTGGCGCCAGCGAACCCCGAGTGCCAGCACCCCCACGTAAGATGCTATCTTACGTCCATGCGGACGACCATCTCGACAAAGGGCCAGATCGTGCTTCCCGCGGAGCTGCGCGAGGCAGATGGGATCGAGCCCGGGGAGGAGTTCGAGGTCGATCGGATTGGCCCGGATGTGTATCGGCTCACCCGGCTTACGCCGCCGCCGAACCACGGGGTTGTCGAGTGGCTTCGGTCCTGCCCTGAGCAGGGCTGGTTCGCGGAGGTCGAATCGGAGTCGACCGACTCCCTCTAGCCTCGCCCCGATGACTGCGTATCTGGTTGACGCGAACGTCCTCTCGGAGGCGACTCGGACCGACCCTGATCAGCGTGTGATCGAGTGGCTGCAGAGAAACGAGCCTGAGCTGGCGGTCGACCCGATCATCCTCGGCGAGGTGCGCTTTGGGATCCTGTTGCTCGCACGCGGTCGCCGCCGGACGCGGCTCGAGCGCTGGTTCGAGGAAGGCGTGCGACGCTTGCAGTGCATTCCCTGGGAGGCATCGACGGGGCTGCGCTGGGCAGAGCTGCTTGCGATGCTGCGCAGCTCCGGCCGAGCGATGCCGATCAAGGACAGCCTGATCGCGGCGACGGCACTGTCGCATGGGCTGACGATCGCGACGCTCAATCGGCGAGACTTCGAGGCTGCGGGCGCCGCGATCGTCGATCCAGCTGCTGGGATCTGAAAAGACCCGTCCCCAAATCCGACTGGGGCCTGGGAATCGCAACGCGATCGCGTGCGCTGCTGAGCGAAGGCGAGCTTGCCGACAGCCTCTATCGAGAGGCGATCGAGCGGTTGAGCCGTACGCCACTGCGCCCGGAGCTCGCCCGCGCATATCTGCTCTACGGCGAGTGGCTGCGCCGCGAGGGGCAATGTTCGGCCGCGCGTGAGCAGCTGCGCGCTGCGTACGAATTGCTGACGGCGATCGGCATGAAAGCGTTCGCCGAGCGCGCACGTCGCGAGCTGATCGCAACGGGTGAAAAGGTGCGCAAACGCACCGTCGAGACGCGTGATCAACTCACCCCGCAGGAGGAGCAGATCGCCCGACTGGCCCGCGAGGGCCTTTCGAATCCGGAGATCGGCGCCCGCTTATACATCAGCCCGCGAACCGTGCAGTACCACCTTCGCAAGGTCTTCCAGAAGCTCGACATCACCTCGCGCAACCAACTCGGCCGCATTCCCGCCAGCCACCTCAGTTCGGCGTAGCCGTCTCGACTCACCTGCTGGCCACGGACCGGTCGGCGCTTCAACCGGCCTGCTCTCTGACGGCCTCCGCCGGCTGGCGGAAACTCGGTCCGGGTGTGGCGGTAGCGTCGGCGTCCCGTCGTTGGAGGCCGCCTCTGCTTGTGTCGATGCTCTACGTCATTGCCTGTCGGCTATTTGCGTTGCTGGTGCTGCTCGGCCAGGGGTGATCGTTCGAAGGAGCTCGAGATACTCGTGCTCCGGCACACGTTGTCGATTCTCCGCCGCCAAGATCTTGGAGTGCGTTCCCGGTGCGGCCGGAGACGTTGCTGCGCTGGCACCGGCGGCTGGTCGCTCGTCGCCGGACGTACCCGCACCGCCGCCCTGGCCGTCCGCCGACGAACTCGCTCCAGCAGCGTGACCGGGTTTGCGCCACGGCCAGCGCAGCAGCGTAGTCGGCGTCACAACGAACGAGCTCCAGCGGGAGCGGGGCATCAGCCGGCTCGCAGCCGCGAGCAAGATCCGCTCGCTCGGCGGAGCGGGGCGGCGGCCGACCTACCTGGCGGCGCAGCACCGAGAGCTCATGCCGCCAACGCCCTACTCATCGGCCGGTGGCGCTGCTCCGCCGGCGGCGAGCCGCGGCCGGGGAGACGAATGCGGGCCGCCGCGCCGGAGCGCGGCGGCCCGAAACGCGCTATGGCGTCACGCCGGGGATCGAGACCCGGATGAACTTCGGCCGGTACACGTTCACGTCGTCGTAGAGGTCCTGCGCCGTGAAGCTGTTCTCGTTGTACGTGACGAGGAACCCGTCGTCGTTCGTCAGCTCGGGATGCAGGTGCGCGTTGTAGACGAAGAGGAACCCGCGTGTCCCCCCGCCGGGCGCGGCGTAGAGCGGCGTCGCGTCGCCGAACGGGCCGGTGGGCGAGCAGGAGAAGTACGCGTAGATCTCGTTGCCGAAGAACGTGCTTCCGTCCATCGTCACGAGCATGTAGCCGGTCGAGACGTGCGTGACGCTGAACTCGTTCTCGACGCCGTCGAGGAGCCGCGCCGACTGCATCGGATCGCCCGACCAGGCGCTGCCCGTCCAGTATTGCCACTGGCCGAAATCGAGGAGATGGCCGGACGGGACACGTGCGACGTGCGCGTACTTGTCGGCGCCGTGATCCTCGCTGCCGTAGACGTACGTGTAGCCACCGTCCTCCATCATCCCGGCGCCCCAATAGATGGGACCGCCCGCGACCTCGCTCGGCGCGTCGACGATCGACTCGAGCTGGAGGTCAGGGAGCGAGAAGCTCGCGATGCGGTCGCCGACGGGCGCGAAGTCGAAGATGCCGGAGCCGGTGTGTTCCCATTCCTCGATGAAGACGCGGAGGTGGTTCCCCTCGACGGTCCCGTCGTTCTGCCAATACCAGTGCGACGGATCGGCGGGCGCGAGGAGCGCGGCCGGGTCGTGCAGTGTGCCGCCGACGAGTGTCCGCTTGAGCTTGCCGTGGTCCATCAGCACGTCGGTGTTGTTGACGAGCGGCGTCTCCGGCCAGGGCGCGCGCGTCTCGTCGGGATTCACCGTGCCGAGGAATGTGTCGGAGAAGATCCAGAGGTCGCGGCCGTCCGGCAGCAGCACCGAGTTCGTCGTGTCGGCGCCGGTCCAGTGGCCGGGCTCGGGATCGTCGCCATACGTGCGGAAGAGCTCTTGCAGTCCGGTGTCGACGGACGCGGTCGCCGCGCCGCCGGCCGGTCCGCAATAGGCGTCGGGAGCCGCCGTTCCGCGCGACGGCGCCGCGAGCGCGGCGACGGCCGCGACGGACGCAGTGGCGGCGAGAAGCAGGAGCAGGCGAACGAGCATCGGTACCCCTTTCAGGACTCGCGGATGGGCAGGACGAGGTGCGACGCACGGGCGGCGTCCTGAAACACCGTTTGGCGCGCCGCGATGAAATCGGCTGCACGCGCCTCCGCAGGCACGTCGCCGGTGTTCGGATTGCGGTCGAACCGTGGGAAGTTCGAGCTGGAGACCTGCAGGCCGAGCCGGTGTCCCGGCGCGAGCGCAAGGCATGTGTCGCCGACATCGATCTCGAAGACGTAGGCACACCCCGGCTCGAGGAGCTCCGCGCGATCGGTGCCGCCGCGGTAACGCGCGCGCAGGATGCCGTCGACGACGCCGATCGCGCGGCCGTCGGGATGGACGTCGACGAGCCGCGCCGTCCAGTCGGTGTCGCGCGCCGAGCTTGCCGCGTACAGGACGAGGCGGACG
>JABFWJ010000269.1 GCA_013362295.1 Thermoleophilia bacterium | reverse complement strand
GGCGAGCTGCGCGCGGGCGATGCCGACGAAGTCCGTCGCGCCGTCTGCGAGCGCCCGCTCGGCCGTCTCGGGGCGGCGGATCCTCCCCGCCACGATCACCGGCACGTCGACATCGCGCTTCAGCACTCGACCGAGCTCGAGCGCGAACCCCTCGGGGAAGGTCGTGTCCTTCACGTAGTAGCTGCGCAGCCCGGTCGTGAGCGAGATGAAGTCGACGGGAGCAACGCGCTGCAGCAGGTCGGCGATCGCCCGCGTGTCGTCGAGCGTCAGCCCGCCGGGAACGTAGTCGTCGCCGGTCAGCCGGACGCCGAGGGGGTAGCGGGCGCCGCAGCGCATTCGGATCTCTTCGATGATCTCGACGAGCAGCCGCGCCCGCCCACGCAGGTCGCCGCCGTAACCGTCGCTGCGCCGGTTGGACGACGGCGAGAGGAACTGCGCCACGAGGTAGCCGTGCGCGCCGTGGATCTCGAGGCCGTCGAACCCGGCGGCCTGGAAGTTCGCGGCCGAGCGGCCGAAGGCGTCGACGATCATGCGGATATCGGCCCCTGTCATCTCGTGCGGGATGCCCGGGTCCCGCTCGTGCGGGATCGGCGACGGCCCCATCGGGACGTAGTCGGTCTGCCCTCCGGGGGACTCGCGCCCGAGGTGCGCGAGCTGGCCGAAGATCCGCGCGCCGTGGCGCTGCACCGCGTCGCAGCGCGCGCGCAGCGCCTCGATCCCGCCGTCGTCGTAGGCCTCGACGAGAATCCGCGCCGGGAAGCGCGAGGTCGGGTGCACCATCGCGGCGCCGGTCACGATCAGGCCGACCCCGTTTCGCGCGCGCTCCTCCTGGAACGCGATCTCGCGCTCTCCCACGCGGCCCAGCTCCATCAGGGCCGTGCCCATCGGTGTCTGGACGATCCGGTTCCGGATCGCGAGGCCGCCGATCGTCCCGGCCGAGAAGAGGTGCGGGAACTGATTTTGACCTGAGTTCAAGTCGTCAAGCATAGAATCAGACCGATACTTGAGTCAATCGCCGGGCTCGGCTAAACTGACTTCAAGTGAGTTCGCCGCCCGGAAAACAAGACGGGAAGCACAATGGGATGCCGTTCTGGCTGGACGCCGTGCGGCGGTTCGAGCGCGCGATCGGCGTGCCGGTCGAGCGGTTCGTGACGAGCGACGCGTACTTCGACCTGCTCCCCCACCTCAAGCGCGCGCAGTCCCAGCTGGAGGACGCGGTCGCCGCGATGACCGAGGAGTGGTACCGGCTCGTCAACCTGCCGAGCGGCAGCGACGTGCGGCAGATGCGGGAGCAGCTGAGCCGCATGGAGCGGCAGATCGAGAGGCTCACGAAGCAGCTCGCCGACCGCGACGCGACCGGTCCGACGCCGACGGTGCGCAAGCGCGACCAGAACGGCTGACCGGCATGTGGCCGCTGCTCGGCTCCGACCTCGCCGGGCGTGTCGGCCGCGACCTCGAACGCTCCCTGTGGCGCGCTCGCAACGGCCTCCGCTACGTGCAGGCCATGAGCCGCCCGCGCGAAGGGGCCACACCGAAGGACGTCGTGTGGAAGCGCGACCGTGCGGAGCTCTGGCGCTACCGCAGCGAGACCCCCATCCGTTACGCGCCGCCGGTGGTGATCGTGCACAGCCTCGTCAGCCGGAGTTACATCCTCGACCTGCGGCCGGGCTCGAGTCACGTCGAGTACCTGCTCGCCCAGGGCTTCGACGTCTTCATGCTCGATTGGGGAATCCCCGACGAGCGCGACGCGGACAACAGCTTCGAGACCTACGTCGACGAGTACATGCCGCTCGCCGTCGACGCCGCGCTTGCAGTGAGCGGCGCACACGAGGTGACGCTGTCCGGCTACTGCCTCGGCGGCGTCTTCGGGATCCTCTATGCGGCCTCCTACTCCGAGCCGCCGGTGCGGAACCTCGTGCTGCTGGCGACCCCGATCGATTTCTCGCAGATGGGCCCGATGGTCGCCGCGGTCGCCTCCGGCCGCCTCGACACCGCCGAGCTCCTCGACGAGACCGGCAACGTCCCGCCGGACGCGCTGTACACCGGCTTCTACATGCAGGCGCCGACGAAGGAGATCGCGCAGTACGCGACCCTGCTCGAGAACCTGTGGAACGACGAGTTCGTCGACGCCTACCAGGCGATGGCACAGTGGTCGCGCGATCACGTGCCGCTGCCCGGCGCAGCCACGCGGCAGATCGTCGACGACCTGATCCGGCGCAACGTGCTCGCGAGCGGTCGCTGGGAGCTGGGCGGGCGTGAGATCGACTTCGGCGATGTGCAGGCGAACGTGCTCAACGCCGTCGCCGTCAAGGACAACGTCGTACCGCTCGCGGTCACGGAGCCCGTGATGCAGCTCGTCGGCGAGCCGTCCAAGCGCGACGAGCTGCGGCTGACCGGCGGTCACGTCACGTTCGGCGCCGGCTCGCACGCGTTCAAGCACACCTTGCCCGCCCTGTCCCGATGGCTCGCCGACCACAGCGACGAGCTCGACTCGCCGAAGGAGCGTTGATGGAGATACGACTGCTGGAGACCCGCGACGAGGCGGCCGTGGACCGGTTCCTCGACCGCATCCCCGAGGGTGACCGGACCTTCTTCAAGGAGGACGTCTCCGACCCGGACGTGCGCGCGGCGTGGTTCCGCCCCGGCGCCGCGCGGCTGCTGGCGCTCGACGGGGACGCCGTCGTCGGCTACGTCGCGGTCGTGCCGCTGACCGGCTGGTCGCGTCACGTGGGCGAGTTGCGCGTGATCGTCGATCCGGAGCATCGCGGCCACGGGATCGGGCAGGAGCTGACGCGGCGCGCGATGCTCGAGGCGCTCGAGCTCGGGCTGACGAAGATGGTGATCGAGGTGCGCGCCGACCACGAGTCGCGGATCGAGATGTTCCGCACGCTCGGCTTCGTGCCCGAGGCGTTGCTCGCCGACCACGTCCTCGACCATTCGGGCGAGCTGCGCGACCTGGTCATGCTCGCGCACTCGGTCGAAGCATGGAAGGCGTCGCTTGCGGTCGCCGGCATCGAGGACGGGCTCGGGTCGGATTGAGCCTCCACTGGGACAGCGTCGGCCGCGGCGAGCCGGTGCTCCTCGTGGCCGGGCTCGCGTTGCCGGGCGCGTCGTGGTGGCGGACGGTACCGGTCCTGTCGCGACGGTTCCGCGTCCTGACGTACGACCACGCCGGTGTCGGGCGCTCGGCAGGCGTGCGCCCGTCGTACAGCACCGCGAGGATGGCGCTCGACGCGATCTCGGTGCTCGACGGCGCGGGCGTCGAGCGCGCGCATGTCTACGGCTGCTCGCTCGGAGGGCTCGTCGCGCAGCAGATCGCAACGCGCCACCCGGACCGCGTCCGCTCGCTCGTGCTCGGCGCGACGCATCCCGGCAGCCGTCGCGCACAGCCGCCGGACCGAGACGTGCTCTCGTTCCTGCGCCGCCGTCCCGAGCTGCCGTCGCGCGAGGCGGCGTGGGCGTGCGTTCCGTACAACTACGGCTCGCGCTGCCGGCGGCATCACCTGGACCGGATCGCGCAGGACATCGCGCACCGGCTGGAGCTCCCGTACGCGAAGGCCGCATACCGCGCGCAGCTGTTCGCCGGCGCGACACACGACTCGCTGCTCGCGCTGCGGCGGCTCGCGCTGCCGACGCTCGTCGTCCACGGCCGCGAGGACCGCGTGATCCCGGTGCAGAACGCGGACCTGCTCGCGAACGCCATCCCGGGCGCCGAGCTGCACCTCCTCGACGAGACGGGCCACATCTACATGACGGAAGAGCCGTCGATCGACAGGGCGATTGCCGACTTCATGGAGGCTGCCTGATGCACGGCGGCGACGAGCTGCGCGTCGCCGACGTCGTCCGCACGCACGCGGCATCACGGGGTGATCACGTCGCCGTGCGCCACGGGGAAGCGGCGCTGACGTACGCACAGCTCGACGAGCGCTCGAACCGCCTCGCGAACGCGGTGCTCGCGCTCGGAGCGCCGCCAGGCTCGCGCATCGCGTACCTCGGCCGCAGCGCGCCCGAGGTGGTCGAGCTGTTGTTCGCGGCGAGCAAGATCGGCGCGGTCCTCGTCCCGCTGAACTGGCGCCTCTCGCCACCCGAGCTCGGCGCGGTGTTGCAGGATTCTGGTGCGCCGGTGGTGGTCGCGGCGCCGCCGTACCTGGAGGTGGCGGACGGGCTCGCGGCCGCCCGCTCGGTCCGCGTCGTCGCGGTCGGCGATGACTACGAGCAAATGCTCGGTGCGCACGAGGCGACGGACCCCGGCGGTCGCGGCGCCTCGGGCGACGTGATCGTGCAGATGTACACCTCGGGCACGACCGGCGTGCCGAAGGGCGTCCTGACCACGCACCGGAACCTCGCGGCCGCGGCGGAGACGTCGCCGTACTGGCAGTTCGACGAGGATTCGGTCAGCCTGACGCCGCTGCCGATGTTCCACATCGGCGGCATCGGCTGGGCGTTCCTCGGACTGTGGAACGGCGCGACGACGATCCTGGTCAGCGAGTTCGTCGCTGCGGACGTGCTCGACACGTTCGAGCGCCTGCGCGTCACGAACGCGGTGCTGGTGCCGACGATGCTGCAACTTCTCACCGGTGTCCCGGGTGCGGCCGATCGTGACTACTCCGCGCTCCGATCGATCGCATACGGCGCATCGCCGATCACGACGCCGGTCCTGAAGGCTGCGTTGCGGACGTTCGGCTGCTCGTTCTTCGGCGTCTACGGCCTGACCGAGTCCACGGGCGGCGTCGTGCACCTCGAGCCCCGCGACCACGATCCGGACGGGCCGCGCGCGCACCTGCTGCGCTCGGCGGGGAAGCCGCTGCCGTGGGTCGAGCTGCGCGTGGTCGACCCCGACACGGGGCGCGACGTCGACCGCAACGAGGTCGGCGAGGTGCTCGTGCGCGCACCGAACGTGATGGCCGGCTACTTCAACAGGCCGGCCGAGACGGCGGCGGCGCTCGTCGACGGCTGGTTGCGCACGGGCGACGGGGGCTACCTCGACGACGAGGGCTACCTGTTCCTGACCGACCGGATCAAGGACATGATCGTGTCGGGCGGGGAGAACGTGTACCCGATCGAGGTCGAGGAAGCCCTCGCGCAGCACCCCGACGTCGCCGATGTCGCCGTGATCGGCGTGCCGGACGAGCGCTGGGGCGAGACCGTCATGGCGCTCGTGATCCCCCGCGCCGGCGCCGAGCCGCGTGCGGACGAGCTCGTCGCCTTCGCACGCGAGCGGGTCGCCGGCTACAAGCTGCCGCGTGTCGTCGAGCTCGTCGACCAGCTTCCGCGGACCGCGAGCGGCAAGGTGCTGAAGCGCGAGCTCCGCGAGCGCTACGCCGCGGCTCGTGCCTAACCGCGAAGGAAGCGCAGGACGATCTGGTCGGCGTCGGGAGCGTCGGTCATGTAGAGATGCCCGGCTCCGTCGAGCTCGTGGAAGCGCGCGTCCGGCAGCCGCTCGGCCAGCCGGCGGCCGTTCGCGATCGGGACGATGCGGTCGGCATTGCCGTGCAGCACGAGCGTCCGCATCCCGATCTCCTCGAGCCGCGCGCTCGTGTCGTGCGTCCACGCGGCGGCGAGCTGCGCGAGGTAGCCGTCGCGATCCGGTGTGAAGCGGAGACGCTGCTCGAGGTCCTCGGCCACGCGTGCGGGCGCCTGCTCGAGCGTCGCCGGCCCGTACATGTAGGGAATCGACGCCCACACACCTTCCTCCGGCGGCATCGAGCCGCGGCGGCGAAGGAAACCGACGGTCTCGTCGTCCGGCAGCTCGTGCTCCGCACCTCCGGCGGTCGTCGCGCCGAGCACGAGCGAGCGCACGCGCGACGGTGCCCGCAGCGCGAGCTCCTGCGCGACCATCCCGCCCAGCGAGATGCCGTACACGTGCGCGCTCTGCTCGCCCGCCGCATCGAGCACCGCGAGCGCGTCGCCGACGAGCTGTGCGAGGGAGTACGGCCCGCGCGGCCGGCCGCTGCGACCGCACCCGCGGTTGTCGAAGGCGATCACGCGGAACCGCCTCGCGAGCACCGGGATCGTCCGCCACCAGCCGGTCGCCGGCATGCCGAGGCCCATCACGAGCAGCACCGGCTCGCCCGAGCCCGCCGTCTCCCAGTACAGCGTCGTCCCGTCCGACTCGACGACCACGGTCAGATCCTGACGACCGTCTTCCCGAACGTGTCGCCGCGGAGGAGCCGGGCGAGTGCGTCCGGCGCGTGCTCGAGCCCCGCCACGACGGTCTCCGGGTACGCAAGCTTCCCGTCGCGCAGCCAGGGTGCGAGCACACTCTCCATCTCGTCGCGGCGGTCGACGTAGCTGCTGCCGCGGAAGCCGCGGAGCGTGAGGTTCTTCGCGACCGCGAGGAAGAGATTGTCGGGACCCGGCACCGGTGCGTCTGCGCCGTACTCGGAGATCGCTCCGCACATCGCCACGCGACCCCACGGACGCAGCGCCGCGAGCGCAGCCGCCAGATGGTCGCCACCGACGTTGTCGAAGTAGACGTCGATTCCCTCGGGCGCCGCCTCGGCGAGCAGCTCGGGAAGGGGCCCGCCGTGGTAGTCGAAGACGGCGTCGAGGCCGAGCTCGTCGCGCAGGTAGGCGATCTTGTCAGGGGAGCCGGCGCTCGCGACGACGCGGTGGCCGCGCAGCTTCGCCAGCTGCGCGACGATCAGCCCCACCGATCCCGCGGCGGCGGACACCCAGACCACGTCGCCCTCCCGTAGCCCGGCGACGTGGACGAGACCTGCGTACGCCGTCAGGCCGGAGCCGCCGAGCACGCCGAGATATGCCTGCGGCGACGCTGCCTCGACGTCGATCCGCCTGAGCGTGCCGACGCCGCCGAGCGCCTCCCGCCCGGCTTCGACAACGGCGTACTCGCGCCAGCCGGCCGCGTGCGCGACCCAGTCGCCGGGCGCGAAGCCGTCGGCCCGCGATTCGACGACGACGCCGGTCGTCGCGATCCCGTCCAGCGCAGCATGCAGCGGAAACGCCGCGAAGTAGCCGGCCGGCGCGCGCTCGCGCAGCCGCAGGCGCAGCGCGGCGTCGATCGACGTCCACTCGTTGCGCACGAGCACCTCACCGTCGCGGGCCTCCGGCACCTCCACCTCGACGACCGCGAAGTCGTCGCCGCGAAGCTCCCCGCGCGGGTACGCGACGACGTGCACCTCGCGGCTCGCCGTCATATGCGCTCGATCAGCGTCGCCGTGCCCAGCCCACCGCCGCAGCACATCGTGACGAGCCCACGCTCGCCGTCGCGGCGTTCGAGCTCGTGCAGCAGCGTCGTCAGCAGCCGGGCGCCCGTCGAGCCGAGCGGGTGCCCGATCGCGATCGCGCCGCCGTTGACGTTGACCTTCTCGACGTCGGGCTCGAGCTCGCGCTCCCAGGCCGCGATCACCGACGCGAATGCCTCGTTGACCTCGACGAGGTCGATGTCCGCAAGCGTCATCCGGTTCCGTTCGAGCATCTTCCGCGTCGCCGGGATCGGTCCGGTCAGCATCAGCACCGGGTCGACTCCGACCGTCGTCTGGTCGACGACACGGGCACGCGGCCGTGCGCCGAGCTCGTCGGCACGCTCGCGCGACATGAGCAGCACGGCGGCCGCGCCGTCGGAGACCTGCGACGAGTTGCCCGCGGTGACGAGGCCGCCTTCCTTGAACGCGGGCCTCAGGTCGGCGAGCGCCTCGAGCGAGGTCTCCGGCCGGATTCCCTGATCGGTCGTGAAGGTCGTGCCGTCGACGGCGAACGGGAGGATCTCGCGTCCGAACCGGTCCTCCTCGGTCGCGCGCGCCGCGCGCTGCTGCGACCGCAGCGCGATCTCGTCGCACTCGCGGCGCGAGATGCCCCAACGCTCGGCAATCAGCTCGGCGCTGAGGCCCTGGTTGACGACGGGGTGGCGCTCACGCAGCTCGTCCGGGAACGGCGTGCCGAGCTCCTCGTGCAGCTTGATGTTGACCGAGAGCGGGACGTGCCCCATGTGCTCGACGCCGCCCGCGACGACGACGTCATGCACGCCGCTCGCGATCAGCGCCGCCGCGAAGTTCACTGCCTGCTGTGCGGAGCCGCACTGGCGGTCGATCGTCGTCGCCGGCGTCTCGACCGGCAGCCCGGCCTGAAGCCACGCGTTGCGTCCGACGTTGTACGACTGCTCACCGTACTGCTGCACGCAGCCGGTGATCACGTCCTCCACGGAGGCCGGTTCGATCCCGGCGCGGTCGATCACCTCGACCCACGTCGTGCCGAGCAGCTCGTTCGGGTGGACGGCGCGGTAATACCCCTTCTCGGGGTGACCGCGGCCGACCGGCGTGCGTACCGCTTCGACAATCACGACCTCGCGTCCGTACACGTGCTCCTCCCTACGTCGTGACG
This sequence comes from Thermoleophilia bacterium, assembly GCA_013362295.1. Lineage (GTDB taxonomy): Bacteria > Actinomycetota > Thermoleophilia > Gaiellales > Gaiellaceae > PALSA-600. The sequence goes on along the minus strand of JABFWJ010000269.1, from coordinate 7,009 downwards.
AGGCCACCGTTGACGTTCAGCGTCTCGCCGATGAAGAAACCGGCGTCGTCGGACGCCAGGAACTCGACCGTCGCCGCGATCTCCTCCTTGCGGCCGAAGCGGCCGAGCGGCGTGCGCAGGCGTTGCGCGATGCGCAATGAGTTCTCCTCGATGCCCGCACCCGCCGTCTCGAGGAAGCCCGGCGCGACCGCATTGACGCGGATCCGCTGCACCGCGAGCTCTTTCGCGACGGACCGGGTGAAGCCGATCACGCCGGCCTTCGCAGCGGAGTAGTGCGGGTACCCGACGCACCCTTCGACGCCGCAGACGGAGGCGATGTTGACGATCGCGCCGCCGCGCCGCGCCATCGAGCGCGCGGCGGCCCGCGTCCCGTAGAACGTTCCGTCGAGGTGGACGGCGAGCATCGTCCGCCACTCGTCGTCGGGCAGCCGAACGAGCGCGTCGAGCGGCGTCGCGACCGCTCCCGCGGCAGCCTCGGCGAGCTGGCGCTCGGCGGCATCGGCGATCCGCTGCGCCTGTGCCGCCGCGGCCACGCCTGCGTTGTTGACCCAGACGTCGATCGGGCCGAGCTCGCGCTCGACCTCCGCGGCCGCACCGTCGACGGACGAGCTGTCGCTCACGTCGCAGCGAACCGCGACGCCGCCGGCGAGGTCCGCCGTCAGCCGGGCCGCGTCGAGGTCGATCTCCAGCACGGCCACGCGCGCGCCGGCCTTCGAGAGCCGCAGCGCGATCGCCTCTCCGAGCCCGGAGCCGCCGCCGGTGACGACGGCGACCTTCCCGTCGAGCGCCACGTCAGCCGACGTAGCCGAGCGTGTGCAGCGCGTTCTCCAGCGCCGCGAGGAACCCGTCGATGTCCGCCTCCGTGATCTCGGTGCTGATCAGGAAGTACCCGAGCGACATCTGGTAGTAGCCCTCGTTCATCAGCGCGAGATGCAGGTTCACGATCTTCTGGCGATCGCTCAGCATCCGCGTGCGGTAGTCGCGTACGCGCTCGGGGGCCCAGTGCATCCCGAAGAGATGGCCGAGCCCGCTCGAATGAAGTGGGACGTCGTAGGCGCGGCCGAGCTCGTCGATGCCGTTGCGCGCCCGGTCGCCGACCGCCTGCACGCGCGCGTGCACCTCGGGCGTCAGCAGCTCGAGCGCGGCGATCCCGGCCGCGAGCGACGCTTGGTTCCCGCCGAACGTCGAGACCGACGTCACCGGAGCCTTTCCGCCGTACAGCTCGGGGTCGAGCAGATCCATCAGCTCGCTCCGGCCGCCGATCGCCGACATCGGGAGGCCGCCGCCGATCGACTTGCTCATCGTCGTCAGGTCCGGCGTCACTCCGTGGTAGGCCTGCGCGCCGCCGTAGGCGACCGGGAACGTGACGACCTCGTCGAAGATCAAGACGATCCCGAGGCGCTCGGTCACCTCGCGGAGCCGAAGCAGGTACTCGGTCGACGCGTCGATCATTCCGGCCGCGCCCTGCACCGGCTCGACGAGCACCGCTGCGACCTCACTCGCTGCCGCTTCGAGGATCTCCTCCGCGCCGTCGGGGTCGTTGAACGGAATCTCGAGGAGCTCGTCCGCGACGCTCGCGACGACGCCCGCCGGCACCTTCTTCGGCTGGATGCCGACGGTCGAGCTGCCGACGACGGTGTGGTCGGCATGGCCGTGATAGCTCCCCTCGGCCTTTGCGATCTTGACCCGGCCCGTGTGCGCGCGTGCGAGGCGCATCGCGAGCAGGTTCGCCTCGGTCCCGGAGACGAGGAAGCGAACGCGCTCCACCGACGGCATCCGCTCGACGAGCAGCGAGGCCATCCGGTAGCTGAGGTCCCAGTCGGGGCAGCCGAACTGCAGGCCCTTGTCGAGCTGCGCGACGATCGCGTCGCGGATCGTCTCGTTCGCGTGACCGTGGATCATCACCCAGTCGCCGATCCGCAGGTCGACGTACTCGTTGCCGTCGACGTCCCAGACCCGCGCGCCCTTGCCCCGCGTGAGCAGCACCGGATACGGCAGCTGGTACCACATCCCGCCGCCATGGCCCGTCGGGATCAGAGGCTTCGTGCGCTCGAGCAGCTCGAGCGAGCGCCTCGTCCGCTTGCGGTACCGCTGCTCCTCGCCCGGATCGAGCCGGATGCCCTCTGCAGCAGCGGAGCCCTGCGCCTGCACCGTCATTTAATGAAACTTACTTCATTTCGGATACAGGAGCAAGCCGGTAGATCGGCCCAGAGCTTGAAAAGAGTCCAGCGACGTGCGATGCTCGAAATCTGAAGTCATTTCAATGAATGTCATCTTCACCGGCTGCAACCACCTCTGCGTCGCGACGAACGACATCGAACGCGCGGTCCGCACCTGGGCCGACCGGTACGACGTCGGTCCGTGGCGCCTCTGGACGAAGGACGCCTCGAACATGGTGGCGGCCGTCGACGGGGAGCCGACCGACTTCGCGATGCGCGTCGCGCTGTGTCAGGTCTCGCCGACGTTCCGGATCGAGCTCATCCAGCCGCTCGACGACCGCAGCCCGTACGCCCGTTCCCTCGCGGCGCGCGGCGGAGCCGATCACATCCATCACGTCCGCTTCGAGGTCGCCGACTACGAGCGCGCGAAGGAGCGGCTCTCGTCGCTCGGTCTCCCGCTGCAGCTCGACGCGCGCTTCGCCGGCGCGCCCGGGTCGAGCGGCGAGTTCGTCGGCACCTACTTCGGGACCGAGGACGACCTCGGCTTCGTGGCCGAGATCGGGCAGGCTCCGGCGGGATTCGCGATGCCGGATCCCGAGAGCGTCTATCCCTAGCGGTCAGTCCCAATCCTCGAGGACGTCACCCGCCGCGTCGAACGCCGTCTCCATCACGGCGTCGCCGCCGTAGACCGCCGCCCAGAGCAGCGACGTCAGCGCCTGGCGCCGCGTGACCCGGACTGCCCGCGCGAGCTGCAGCGCTCGCCGCAGCGGCTTCGGAGCGAGCGTCAGCGCGTGCAGGTGGACGGCGAGCAGCGGGACGATCTGCGCCGGCAGCGCACCGCGCACCGTCGTCTCGAATCGTGCGCGCTGCGTCTTCAGCGCGCCCGGCGCCGTGCGCGCGAGGAAGTCGACGTGCGCCGGCACCTCTCCGTAGACGCGCGAGTACCAGGTTCGGATCAGCTCCAGCTCGCCGGTGAGCAGGTCATCCGACGCGAGGTCGATCCCCGACCGGAAGGCGGAGGTGTCGGGTCGCCAGCCGTCCGGCCACGGGATGCGCGTGGTCGTCTCGGCGGGCTCGTGCCACTCGCGGAGGTACTCGTCGCCGACCTCCGCGAAGGCGTTGATCGCGCGCGGGCCGCCGTGGAACGCGCCGACGGCGAGCGCCTCGACCACCTCCGCGCGCGTCGCGCCGAGGGCCCGCATCGTCACGATCTCGTACAGGGCGCCCTTCCCCATCCCGAGCGCGAAGTAGGTGTGGACGTACATGAGCACGCCCGCCGCGAGCGGCAGCGGCGCCTCCTCGCCGGGTGCATCGAACGAGAAGATGTGGCGTCGCAGGCGCTTGAACCACGCAGGATCGTGCTCGATCGTGAAGCGGGCGAACGGCGAGAGGTCGAGGTCGCCGTGATCGTGGTGCTCGCGATACCACGCCAGCGTCCGCGCCTTCTCCTCGGGCGTGAACGTGTCGGTCGTGAAGTCGATCCCCTCGCCGAGGAAGCTGGACGCCCGCTCGCCGTTCCTGGGCGACTCCGTCGAGCCTACGTCGCTCACGGGACGACCACCGCCCTGCCGTTGAACTCGCCGGCGTGCAAACGGTGGTAACCGTCGACCGCCTCGTCGAGCGAGAGCCGCTCGATCGCAAGCTCGAGCGCGCCGCTGCGCGCGAGCGCGACGACCTCGTGCAGCTCGGGCAGCGTCCCCCAGCTCGGCCGCCTCAGCGACCACTCGAGTGGGACGCTGCCGAAGGTCATCGGAAAGCTGCCCCCGCCGAGCCCGACGAGCGCGACGTGGCCGCCGATCTCGATCGTCCCGGCTGCGAGCGCGAGCGTCTCGTCGTTGCCGACGAAGTCGAGCACGACCGTCGCCCCGCCGCCGAGCTCCTCCCGGAGGTCGGCGGGGGTGAGGTCCCGCGCGTCGAGCGCCACGTGCGCGCCGAACCGGAGCGCGAGCGCCCGCGACGCCTCGCGCAGGTCGATCGCGACGACCCGCGCCGGCGAGAGCGCCCGCAGGAGCTGCACCGCGACGGAACCGAGGCCGCCGACGCCGATCACGACGGCGGACGAGCCGGGGACGAGCCGCGGCAGCTCGGGCTTGAGCGCGTGGTATGGAGTGAGGGCAGCGTCGGTCAACGGCGCGGCCTCGACGGGATCGAGGTCGCCGAGCGGGACGAGCAGCCGCGCCGACGGGACGAGGACGTAGTCGGCGAGCCCGCCGTCGTAGCCGAGGCCGCAGCCGGCGCCCGGCCGCCCGAAGCGGTGCAGGCACAGGTTCTCGGCGCCGCGAACGCAGTGCACGCAGGAGCCGCAGCCCCACGGGCCGTAGACGAGGACGCGGTCCCCCTCCGCGAAGCCCCCAGCGCCGCGGCCGAGTGCCGCGACCGTGCCGGCGGTCTCGTGCCCGAGCGTGAACGGCAGCCGCCACGGGAACGTTCCCTCGGGCCATTCCATCAGGTGCAGGTCGGAATGGCAGAGGCCGGCCCCGGCGACCTCCACGAGCACCTCGCCCGGCCCCGGCTCGGGGACGGCGACGTCGCGAAGCTCCGGGTCCGCCTGCCAGCTGACGAGCTGGACCGCGCGCACGGCTACGCGTCGACCGGCATCGCGGCGAGCACGTCGGCGAACTTGGCGCGCGCGGCCTCGCGGCGCTTCGGCACGTACTCCGTCGGCAGCCCGTCCTCGGGCGCGTCGTAGGCGCGCAGGATCTGGCGCGCGACCGACTCGCGATGCACCTCGTCGGCGCCGTCGACGAAGCGGGCGTGACGCGCGTAGCGATACAGCATCTCGAGCGGCATGTCCGTCGAGTAGCCGAGCCCGCCGTGGATCTGCAGCGCGCGGTCGACGACGTCGTGCAGGACCTTCGCACCGAAGAACTTGATCAACGAGACGTCGGCACGCGCGGCACTCGACCCGTAGCGGTCGATCTTCCACGCGGCGTGCAGCGTCATCAGGCGTGCCGCCTGCATCTCCGCCGCCGAGTCGGCGATCCAGTTCTGCACCGTCTGCTTGTCGCGGAGCAGCCCGCCGCGCACCTCGCGGTAGACCGAGCGCTCGCAGAGCATGTCGAACGCGCGCCGCGCGACGCCGAGCCAGCGCATGCAGTGATGGATCCGCCCCGGCACGAGGCGGTGCTGGGCGATCAGGAAGCCCTCGCCCTCCTTCCCGAGCAGCGACTCGGGCGGCAGGCGCACGTCCTCGTAGTAGATCTCCGTGTGGCCGCCGAGCATCCCGTAATGCTCGAAGGGGTGCTCCATGTTCGGGACGTCGCGGACCATGTTCACGCCCGGCGCGTCGGCCGGGACGATGAACATCGAGGCGCGCTCGTGCGGCTTCGCGTCGGGATCGGTGACGGCCATCACGACCAGGAAGTCCGCGATCGACCCGTTCGACGTGAACCACTTGTGGCCCGTGAGGACGTAGCCGCCGTCCGGCTGCCGGACGGCGCGGGTGCGGAGCCGCGTCGGGTCCGACCCGGCGGTCTCCGGCTCCGTCATCGAGAAGGCCGACTTCAGCTCCCCGTTCAGCAGGGGAAAGAGCCAGCGCTCCTTCTGCTCGCCGGTGCCCGCGAGGGCGAGGATCTCGCTGTTGCCGGAGTCGGGCGCCTGGCACCCGAAGGCGTTCGGGGCGAAGATCGACGTCCCGAGGATCTCGTTCATCAGACCGAGCTTCACCTGGCCGAAACCCTGGCCGCCGAGCTCCGGCGGGAGGTGCGCCGCCCAGAGGCCGCGCTCGCGCACCTGCTGCTGCAACGGGGCGTGGATGCGCTCGAGCTCTGCTTGCCCGATCTCGTGCTGGATCGTCTCGATCGGCCAGATCTCGTCGCGCACGAACGTCCGCATCCATTCGAGCTGCTCCTCGAACTCCGGCTCGGTCGAAAAGTCCCAGGCCACGCGGTATACTCCTTTCTAACTTGAGTTCAGTTCAGTATCACGGTGTTCAGTATCACGGCCACGAGGGCGCCGCGTCAAGCAGGCTCGTCCTCTACACCCACCCCGGCTGACCCCTCTGCGGGCTGACCAAGGAGTTCCTTGGTGCGAACGGGGTCGAGTTCGAGCAGGTCCCGATCAGCGAGCAGCGCGAGCGCTGGCTCGCCGCAGGCTCGCCGCCGGTGCCGACCCTCGTGATCGACGGCGTAGCGCACACCCTCCAGCACCCGAGCGAGGCCGGCATGCTGCTCGGCCTGACGGTCCCGCCCGCGCTCCGCGACGCACGCCAGACGGCGTGGGACCTCGACGCGATCGTCGAGGCGTGGCTCGAGCTCGCCGAGCGAACGCCGTGGGCCGTCCTCACCGCACCGGGCGTCGTGCTCCGGCGGACGCCGCTCGCGCTCACCGTCGATGCGCTCGTCGGCGTCGCCGCGCTCACGGGCGCGCTCTGGACCGGCTGGTTCCACTGGCCCGGCAACCCCGCCACGGGCGAGACGGGCGACGCGAGCATCGGCCCGTACGAGGCGTCAGTCGTCGCGGCGATCGCCGACCGCGGCGACCTGCTCGCGTTCGGGCGACGCGTCGCGGCCGCGTGGCACGACGCGCTCGCCGAGCACGACGAGGCGCTCGTAGCCGATCCGGCGCAGCCGGTCCGCACGCCGCGCGGCCGGCTCGCGGTGGTCGAGCTGCTCGAGGCACAGCGACTCCACGCGGCCGGCCACTATCGGCAGGCGACCGCGTCGCTCGCCGCGGCGGGCGCGCCGGTGCCGGAGTTCGACCTCGCGACGCTGCACGGGCTCGTGCTGCCGGAGACGTTGGTCTAGCGCGAGAGCACCGCGCACGCGCTCACGCCGGGCGCGCCGTAGACGAGCGTGAAGCCGACCTGCGGGTCGTTCGGGACCTGGCGGTCGCCCGCGACGCCGCGGAGC
>JABFWJ010000290.1 GCA_013362295.1 Thermoleophilia bacterium | reverse complement strand
GTCCAAATGAACGCGCGCAGAGGCGAGCCCATTCCTACTGGACGGTCTGATTATGGACGCATCCGGCAGCGAAATGTTGGAAGACTCTGTTACGCCTTCTTCTTACTTGTGCGCTTGTTTACACGCTTCGCCGGACCGCGCTCCCGGCGGGCCTGGATCAGCTCGACCGCCCGCTCCCGCGAGATCGACTCGACCGAGTCGCCCGCCCGCAGGCTCGCGTTCGTCTCGCCGTCGGTGACGTAGGGCCCGAACCGGCCCTCCTTGAGCACGATCGGCTTGCCGCTCACCGGGTCGTCGCCCAGCTCCTTGAGCGGTGGAGCGGCCGCGCGGCGGCCGCGCTGCTTCGGCTCGGCGAGCTTCGCGAGCGCCTCCTCGAGGGTGATCGTGAAGAGCTGCTCCTCGCTGTCCAGCGACCGGGACTCCTTCCCGCGCTTGACGTAGGGGCCGTAGCGGCCGTTCGCCGCCACCACCTCCTCGCCGTCGACCTCGCCGAGCGTGCGCGGAAGCGTCAGGAGCCGGAGGGCCTCCTCGAGGGTCACGGACTCCGGCGTCATCGTCCTGAAGAGCGAGGCGGTACGCGGCTTCTCGTCACCCTCGACGACCTCGGTCACGTACGGGCCGTAGCGGCCCGCGCGCAGCGCGATCGTGCGGCCGCTCTCGGGATCGACGCCGAGCTCCTGGTCGTGGCTGCCCTGCGCGAGGATCTCTTCGGCGCGCGCCGGCGTCAGCTCGTCGGGCGCGACGTCGGGCGGCAGCGTCTGGCGCTCCTCTCCGCGCTCGAGGTACGGGCCGTACCGGCCCACGCGCACGACGATGTCGCTGTTCGGCAACTCGATCGTGTTGATCTCGCGCGCGTCGATCTCGGCCAGCCGCCCCTCGACCTGTTCCTTCAGGCCGTCACCGTCTTCGGCGCCGAAGTAGAAGCGCTGCAGCCACGCGGTGCGCGCCTCGTCGCCGGATGCGATCTCGTCGAGGTCGTCTTCCATCCGCGCGGTGAACTCGTAGTCGACGAGGCGCGGGAAGTGCTGCTCGAGCAGGTTGACGACCGCGAAGGCGAGGAACTCGGGAACGAGCGCCTGGCCCTGCTTGCGCACGTAGCCCCGGTCGAGGATCGTGCCCATGATCGCGGCGTAGGTCGACGGCCGGCCGATCCCACGCTCCTCGAGCGCCTTGACGAGGCTCGCCTCGGTGTAGCGCGCCGGCGGAGAGGTCGAGTGACCTTCGGGCTCGAGCGCCGTCGCCGTGAGCGTGTCGCCTTCGGCGAGCTGCGGCAGCACCTTCTCCTCTGCGTCGGCGGCCGTCGGCTCGTCGCGTCCTTCCTCGTAGGCGAGCAGGAAGCCGCGGAACGTGATCACGGTGCCGGCGGTCGCGAACTCCGTGCGGCGGCCGTCGGCGGCGTCCGCGGCGATCCGCACGGACACGGTCTGCCCGCGTGCGTCGGCCATCTGCGAGGCGACGGTGCGCTTCCAGATCAGGTCGTAGAGGTTGAACTCGTCGGCGCTCAGCTCGCGCCGCACCTCGTCCGGCGTGCGGAAGCGGTCGCCGGCCGGGCGGATCGCCTCGTGCGCTTCCTGGGCGTTCTTCACCTTGCGGTTGTACTGGCGCGGCGCGGCCGGGACGGAGTCCGCACCGTAGAGCTCGCGGGCCTGGTCGCGCGCCGCGGCGAGCGCCGATTCGGACAGCGTCGTCGAGTCGGTGCGCATGTACGTGATGTAGCCGTTCTCGTACAGGCGTTGGGCGGTCCGCATCGTCTGCTGGGACGAGAAGCGCAGCTTGCGGCTCGCCTCCTGCTGGAGCGTCGAGGTCATGAACGGCGCCGCGGGGCGGCGGGTGTACGGCTTCTCCTCGACGGACGAGACGCGGAAGTCGGCGCCGTCGAGCGCCTGCGCGAGCCCGCGCGCGGCTGCTTCGTCGAGCTGCACGGCGTCGGCGGTCTTCAGCGTGCCGTCGCGCTCGAAGTCGCGGCCTTGCGCGACGCGCTTGCCGTCGACCGCGGCGAGACGCGCGTTGAAGTCGCCCGGCGTGAAGGTCGCCACGACGTCCCAGTAGTCGGCGGCCACGAAGATCATCCGCTCGCGTTCGCGCTCGACCACGAGCCGCGTCGCGACGGACTGCACCCGCCCGGCGGATAGCCCCTGCATAATCTTCCGCCACAGAACCGGCGAGACCTCGTAGCCGTAGAGGCGGTCGAGGATACGGCGCGTCTCCTGGGCGTCGACGAGCCGGTCGTCGATGTCGCGCGTCTCGCCGAGCGCGCGCTCGATCGCCGGCTTCGTGATCTCGTGGAACACCATGCGCCGGACCGGGACCTTCGGGTCGAGCACCTCGCGCAGGTGCCAGGCGATCGCCTCGCCCTCACGGTCTTCGTCCGTCGCGAGCAGCAGCTCCTCGGCGTTCTTGAGCTTCGCCTTGAGGTCGGAGACGACCTTCTTCTTGCGCGAGTCGACGACGTAGAGCGGAGTGAAGTCGTGCTCGACGTCGACCCCGAGCCGCGCCCAGGACTCGCCCTTGAACTTCGCCGGGATCTCGGAGGCGTTGTTCGGCAGGTCGCGGATGTGGCCGACCGAGGACTCGACCACGTAGTCCTTCCCGAGGTAGCCCGCGATCGTCTTCGCCTTGGCGGGCGATTCGACGATCACGAGCTTCTTGCCGGCGGTTGCTGCCATTCAGCGCGCCACCATAGCGCCGCGGGCCGAATAGGCGATACTCGCCGCCGGTGACACGCCCTCCCCGGCCCACCCTGCTCTACTCGGCGATTGCCGTGCTCTCGTGGCCGGTGCTGCGCCTCGCCTTCCGCTACCGGGCACGCGGAACCGCGAACTTGCCGCCGGAAGGCGGCTTCGTCCTCGCCGCCGGACACGTGTCCAATCTCGATCCGTGGGCGCTCGGCCTGGAGATCTGGCCGCGGCGTTTCCTCCGCTTCATGGCCAAGTCGGAGCTCTTCTGGTTCCCGCTTTCGGTCCTGGTCTCGGGCGTCGGCGCGTTCAAGGTGCACCGCGGCCGCGCCGACCGGGAGGCGATCGCAACCGCCGTCGAACTGGCCCGCCGGGGAAACGTGATCGCGATGTTCCCGGAGGGGACGCGGCGCCGCAAAGGCCTCCGGAAGAAGTTCGAGGCGCAGGCCCACACGGGGGCGGCACGGATCGCGCTCGAGGCAGGCGTCCCGCTGGTGCCCGCCGGGATCAAGGGCACCGACGGGCTCAGCCGCCTCGCGGCGTGGCGCGTGTTCTACGGCGCGCCGATCGAGCTCGACGACCTCCGGGGGCGCGAGATGGCCGAGGCGGCCCGTGAGGCGACCGACCGCTTGATGGCGGAGATCCAGAAGCTGGAGGCATCCCTGTGAGCGGCCCCGGCACGCTGCTCGCGATCGACGGCGACTCGCTCGCGCACCGCGCCTACCACGCGCTTCCGAAGAGCATCCGGCTGAACGCGCTCGTCGGGTTCGCGAACTTCCTCGTGCGGCTCTGGGACGCCGAGCAGCCCGAGTCGGTGCTCGTCGGCTGGGACTCGCTCGAGACGCCGACGTACCGGCACGAGGCGCTTCCGGCCTATCAATCGGGCCGGGTCTTCGAGCGGTCGATCCTCGATCAGCTCGGGATGCTGCCGGCGCTCGTCGAGTCGTTCGGCTTCCAGATCGGAAAGGCGGGCGGGTATGAGGCCGACGACTTCCTCGCCGCCGCGGCGCGGGCGTGGCCGGGCCCCGTCGTCGTCGCCACCTCCGATCGCGACGCGTTCCAGCTCGTCTCGGACCGGGTGACGATCCTGCAGCCGGTGAAGGGGGTGACGGAGATCGCCCGGATCGGACCACCGGAGGTGCGCGATCGATACGGCGTCGCGCCGGAGCAGGTGCCGGACTTCATCGCGCTGCGCGGCGATCCGTCCGACAAGATCCCGGGCGCGCCCGGTGTCGGCCCGAAGAAGGCCGCCGACGTGCTCAAGCAGCACGGCTCGCTCGCGCAGGCGCTCGCCGACGGACGGTTCTCGCAGATCGCCGAGGAGCTCCTGCTCTATCGCGACATCGCGACGATGGACGCCGGCGCGCCCCTGCCCGCGCTCGCCGCGACGCCGCCTGACTGGGCGCGCGCCGCCGAGCATGCTCGGGAGCTCGGCCTGGGCGCGCTCGAGGGCCGCCTACGCGAACGCGTCTGACCTCGCCATCGACCCGTCGTGCTCCGAGGCTCGCATGCTCGGCCACACGGCCAGGAAGACAAGGGTCGACGACGCGCTGAACACGCCTGCCCCCACGAGGGTCGGGCGAGCCCCGACTCCGGACGCGACGATCCCGGCAGCGGCGTTGGCCACGGGAATGATTCCCGCCGCGGTGACGTGATCGAGACTCGAGACGCGGCCGAGCATGTGGTTCGGCACGAGCGT
>JABFWJ010000254.1 GCA_013362295.1 Thermoleophilia bacterium | reverse complement strand
CCCTCGAGGTACTTCGCGAGGTTGAGCAGCGAGGAGGCCAGCCCAGCTGCGTGATCATCCGCGGCGATTCCATCCGGGACGTTGTCGGCAACGATGTCGACCCGTGTTCCTTCGTCGACTTCGGTGACCTCCCACGTCATCGTCATCGTGCCGGCGTAGGTGGGATCGTCGGAGACGAAATCCACCGCCTGCACGACCCGCACGCCGGGGACGAGGTCGATGAACCGAGACTCGACGATGTCGGTATCCGCAGTGGCCTTGCCCCGTGAAGCGGAGCCCTCGGCGTAGGTCAACACCAGTCGATACGACCCGCCGGGACGCGGGTCGAATCGTTCAAACGTGCCGGACATACCCGTAGGAGGCAGCCACGCCGTGAGTGCTTCAGGACGAACGAGCGCGGCGTAGACCTGGTCGGGTGGGGCGGCGATCACGCGGGATGCCCTGTCTGTACGAGGCATCTCGTGATCGTACGGGCGCCTGCGTCAACTAGGACGGACGGCCCGGAAAGATAGGACGTCGAGACCTGGCGGCTCGGGGGAGGCGCTGCGACCGTGCGCAGGTGAGAAATGCCCTCGCCGTCCTGCTCGTGTGCGTGCTCGCGGCGGTCGCCGCGCACGCCTCGGCCGCGCGTGCTCCCCGCCTCGCCGCGTACTCCGGGACAGGAACGTGGATCTCGATCTACGACAGGGTCGCGTGGCGAACCCCTGAACGCGTCGTCGCGCGGCTCCGCGCGCGACACATCCACACGCTTTACCTCCAGACCTCGAACGACCGGCAGCGCACCGCGATCAGACGTCCGGCCGGCGTCGGCCGCTTCCTCGACGCCGCGCACGCAGCCGGCATCCGCGTCGTCGGCTGGTACCTGCCGTCGTTCACAGACAACCGACGCGACCTGTCGCGGATCCTCGCCGGCGCCGCCTTCCGCAGCGCGAACGGGCAGAGCTTCGACTCGTTCGCTCTCGACGTCGAGTCGACGAAGATTCGCTCGATCCCACAGCGCACCCGCCGGGCCCTGCAGCTGGTCGCAGCCGTCCGTCGAGCTCTGCCGAAGCCCTATGTGCTCGGCGCGATCACGATCGACCCGGTCGGCGCGCGGTACTGGCCCCGTTATCCGTTCCGCCGGCTCGCGAGCCAGGTCGACGTCTTCCTGCCAATGGCGTACTTCACCGCACGCACGAGCGGAGCGCGCAACGTCGCCGCCTACAGCCGGGCGAACATGAGACGCGTTCGCTCGCTCGCGGAAGACGCGTCCTTCCCGGTCCATCCGATCGGCGGCGATATGCGGGATGCGACGGTCGCCGAACTACGTGCGTTCCTTCGCGCTGCCGCGTCGACGAACGCGCTCGGCGTGAGCGTCTGGGAGTACGGTCGGACGTCGCCGACGCAGTGGATGCTGCTCGCACGCAGCTGAGCCGAGGACAAGCGCTCAAGCCGCAGGCGGCCGTCGCTCCGCGTCGCGGGCGGCGAGGTGGCCGCTCACACGGAGCACCGCGACGAGCCCGACGACGGCGGCGACCAATCCGCCGAGGCCGAGCACGACGAACGCTGCGAACGAGCCGATGTGGTCGGTGAGCCAGCCGAAGTTCTGTCCGAAGAAGCCCGTCACGAAGGTGAGCGGCAGGAAGACCGTTGCGATCAACGTCAGGCGGTTGATGCTGTCGTTCTGACGCGCGCTCACGCGGCTCAGCTCGGTCGAGATCACCGCCATGTTCGCCTCCAGCACCGTCGTGAGCAGGTCGCGCTGTGCGGCGACCTCTTCGTCGACGAGGCGTAGATGGTCATGGACGTCGCGAAGGTACGGAACGAGCTCGCCGTCGATCCGGCCGAAGGCGCCGCGCTCGAGGCCGTCGACGGGCACGAGGAGCGGATGCACGGCGCGGTAGAAGTCGCTCACCTCGCGCCGCAGCAAGTAGATCCGCTCCGTCTGCGCGACCGCGCCCGCGAAGACTGTCGATTCGACGTCCTCGATGTCGCGCTCGAGGCCTTCGACGACAGGCGCGTAGTCGTCGACCACCTTGTCGAGGATCGCCCACAGCACCGAGACGGGGCCGGCCTCGAGCAGCTCGGGGTGCTTCTCGAGCCGGAGGCGCGCCCCGTGCAGCTCGCTCGCGATCCCGAGCCGAACGGTGATCACGAACGTCGGTGAGAGGAAGACGCTGATCTCACCGAACTCGACCTCCTCGCGTCCGGCGTCGTAACGAGCCGTACGCAGGATCGCGAACTGGATGTCGTTCTCGTACTGCTCGAACTTAGGCCGCAGGTGGAACGACTGCGCGTCCTCGACCGCCAGTTCGTGGAGCCCGAAGAGCCGGCGCACCTCGTCCAGCTCGTCGGGCTGTGGCTCGACCATGCCGAGCCAGACGAACCCGTTGCCGTCGCAGCGTGCGGCCGCCTCGACGAGCGACATCGGCCCCTCGTGCTGCCGGCGCCCATTCTGGTAGTGCGCGCAGTCGACGATCACGGCTCAGGCCGGACGATCTGCATGGCGTCATTCTGAACCCGTGCTCGGGCGAGGGCCAAGCGTTTCCCGGCCGGTTCAGCTCAAAGAAGCACGAGTCGATCGCGGTGAACGAGCTCGGCATTGCGGCGACGACCCTGGATCTCGCCCGAGTCGAGCGCGCTGATTCCCTTCGCGATCGGTGTGCCGTCTGGACCGAGGATCTCGATCCCGTCACCTGCGATGAAATCGCCGTCCCACGAGTGGACGCCGACGGCGAGCAGGCTCGCGCCGCGGTCGACGAGCGCGCGCCGCGCGCCTTCGTCGATCCGCACGCGTGCCGCCATCTGCTTGCCGAAGCGCAACCAGAGCTTGAACGCCGACTGCGGCGCCCCGCTCGCGACGAAGCGCGTGCCGTGCGCCTCTCCGGCTGCCAGCCCCGGCAACACTCCGTCAGCCGTACCGGACGCAATCGCCGCCGGGATCCCGCCCGCCGAGGCGAGCTCGGCGGCGCCGACCTTGCTCGCCATTCCGCCCCTGCCAAGCGCGGTGCCTGCCCCGAAGACCGCAGCGCGCGCCCCCACGCCGTCCTCGATCAGCGTTGCACCGGACGTGCCGGGCGACGAAGTGAAAACGCCCTCGGCAGACGTCAGCAGCACGAGGAGTCTCGCGCGGCACAACACGGCGACGTGCGCGGCGAGCATGTCGTTGTCGCCGAAGCTGATCTCATCGGTCGCGGTCGCGTCGTTCTCGTTCACGACCGGCACTGCCCCGATGGCGAACAGCTCGGCCAGCGCGCTTCGGACGTTGACGTAGGCGCGGCGGTCGGCGGTCTCGGCCGCAGTCAGGAGGACCTGGGCGGCCGTCGTTCCATGGGCCGCGAGCGCCGAGTCCCAGGCGCGCTGAAGCTCGGCCTGGCCGAGCGCGGACGCCGCCTGGAGCCGCGGCAACCGGCGTGGACGGCGGGCGGCTCCGAGCCGGCGAAGCCCGAGCGCGATCGCGCCGGAGCTGACGACACACACCGGAGTGCCGCGCTCGACGAGCAGGGCGATCTCCCTGGCGCGGGGACGCAGGACGGCCCAGCGAGGCTCTCCGTCGTCGTCGGCTACGAGGCTCGAGCCGAACTTGACGACCAGCGGCTGCCTCATCGCCGCTGCGTGCCGTCGCCGATCACCCGATACTGGCGCAGCCACAGGTCGCGGTAGGTGACCGGACCGCGCGGTCCGGGCGTCCAGTCCACGTTGATGCCGGTCTCGGGCGCGCCCGTCAATGCGAACCCGTCGGTGAAGCGCGTCGTCGCCTGCCAGAACGCGGCGGTGCCCCGATAGCCGTCGAGGAATGCGCGGGCGGCCTCCTCGTCCTCGGTGACGATCGCCGCCGCCAGGCCGGAGCTGTCGCCGTGTGCGACCCGCAGGGCCTCGTCGATTCCTGCGACCTCGGTGACCGTGACCGTGGCGATCCTGTCCTCCTCGTTCGCCCATTCGTGACCCCGCTCCGCGGTCGGCTCGATCTCGAGCGCCTCCAACTCCTCGCGCACGAGCGCTGACAGTCCGGGGGCGGTCCGATCGACGGCCAGGAGGTTGAGCCGGTTGCAGACTCCGAGCCGATCGAGGCTCGCGCGGATCAATGCGCGTGCCTTCTCAGGGTCGGCGCCTTCGTGCAAGTAGAGAACGCCGCCGCCCTCGGCATGCGCAAGCGTCCGCACGCCCTGTTCGGCAGCGAGTCGCGCGAGCGCGGCCGTCGTCGCGCCACTTCCGCGCAGGATCACCAGGGGCACGAGCCGCGGCAGGGAGACGAGTGCACGAGCACCCTCCCGATCCGCGGTCCGCACGAGGCCGATCGCCGCCGGCGGCAGTCCCGCGCGCTCGAGCGCCGGACGCAGCACATCGTCGACGAGCGCCGTCACCGTCCGCAGCGCTGCACCACCCGTGCGGAGCACGCCGGCGTTCCTGCTCTTCAGGAGCTGGGCGGCAACATCGACCGCAACGTTGGGCCTCGCTTCGAAGTTTGCGCCGACCACGCCGATCGGTATCCGCCGCTCGGAGACGAGCAGGCCGTTGGGCAGAGTCCACGAGGCGACCTCGCGCTCGAGCGGTGGCAACTCGGCCATGACTCTCAGCTGGTCGCCGATCGCCGCTAGCCGCACGTCGTCCAGACGCAGGCGATCCAACGCACCGGCGTCGAGATCTGCGACGTCGAGATCCGCGCGGTTGGCGGCAAGCACGCCGTCGGACCGCTCCGCGAGGAGCTCCGCCGCCAGGGCAAGCGTCGCCGTCGCTCCCTCGTCACTGAGCTTCGTCACCGCCTCCGCGGCCCCGCTCGCCTCGCGCGCGACCAGGGACTGGACGGTCGAGTCGACATCCATGGGAACGAGGTTACTGCGTGACTGTCGCGCGCACCTCGACCTGGGTGTCGGCGTCTACGGCGCTGTCGGCAGCTCGCGCGGCGCAGTCGGGAGCCAGGCGCGGGAGTCGAGCTCGACGGCGGCGCTCGAGCGGCGTCGTTGCCTGATCGTGCAGAGTGGGCGGCGCGTGCGTTCGCGCGGGCACGGTTGTGGGAGGATCGATATAGCTGCCGCGGCTCGCCGCGTGGAAGTCGGAGAAAGGTGGCGCATGAAGGAGCTGGAACACCGACCGATCGATGTGCCAGGCGGAGCCGTGCATCCCAAGGAGGAGGAGCTACACGCAGGCCCGTCGCGCTCTCCGCAGCAGCTGGTGTCGGCGGGACGCGCGTCCGTGCCGCCGGTGATGGCTCTGCAACGGATGGCCGGCAACCGCGCGCTCGCGAACCTGATCGCGAAGGAGGCACCCGCTCCGCTGCGGACGACGCGACCGATGCGCCGCCGGCCGACCAATGGTCGCGCGTCAGTCGTGCAGCGCGTCAGCAAAAAAGAGAAGAAGAAGCTGAAAGAGGTAATCGGCAAGACCTTCAAGAGATATTCCAAGTTGTCCCGTGACGAAGCCAGTGAACAATGCAAGCAGGCGGCACAGGAAATTGGCGAAGCGCTGACGGGCTACAACGTCGAGTACTTCTGTGTGTGCTGGTGGGTGGAGCCGACCGACAACGTTTCGATGAGTCATTACGTCGTGATCGTCAACAGGGAGATCGTGATCGACGCCACCGCTCAGCAGTTCAAGGGCCAGAAGGCTCGGATCGAAAGCTTCTCCGACTGGTTCTCCCAGCTGACCACGACGATCGATGCGTCCACACTCTCCAAGTACATCCGCGGGTCGCTCACGGCCTGCGACAGCCTGGGCGAGCGTTTCCCGTCTTCCTATGCAGGAGCGCCAGGGCAGCCCTTGCACGACTACAGCGTCGAAGCAAGCGCCGCCGCGGAGAAGCGCGCCTAGACGAAGAAGCGCCTGGCGAACTCGTGGGACGCCCAGCCTGAAGCGTAAGAGGTCGCGGCGGACTAGCGGCGGTAGCTTCCGCGTTTCCGTCGGCGCGCCGGAAGCCGGCTGAGCTCTTCGAGGGCGAGACCGGCTCCACGCGCGACCGTTGTCAGAGGGTCGGCTGTCGTCGTGACGGCGAGACCTGTACGGCTTCGCAGAAGCTGATCGAACCCTCGGAGGAGGGCGCCACCGCCGACGAGCATCATCCCGCGGTCGGCGATGTCCGAGGAGAGCTGAGGCGGCGTGCGCTCGAGCACGAGGTCGATCCCCTCGATGATCTGCGCGAGGGGACGTTGCAGCGCGTCCCGCACAGCCTCCGCGTCAATCGTCGCGCGCCGTAGGAGTCGGGTCGTGAGATCGCGTCCGGCCACCTCCGTGACTGCACTCTCGGCGCGACCTTCGACGGCGGCACCGATCTCCAACTTGATCACCTCTGCCTGCTCCTGCCCGATCAACAGCCGCTGACTGTCCTGGACGAGCTTCACGATCGCCTCGTCGAGGTCATAGCCCCCCACCCGCACCGAGTGCGAGACAACCATGCCCCCGAGCGCGGTCACCGCCATTTCCGAGGTGCCGCCGCCGACATCGACCACGAGCGACCCGACCGGTTCCGCGACCGGAAGCTCGGCGCCGATCGCCGCAGCGAGCGGCTCCTCGATCAGGTGCGCGCGGGAGGCGCCGGCCGACAGCGTCGCCTCCTCGACCGCCGATCGCTCGACCTGTGTGACGCCGCTCGGCACGCAGACCATGACCTCCGCGCTCGCGCCAAACCGGTTGAACGCGGAACGGATGAAATGGCGAAGCATCTGCTCGGTCATGTCGAAATCCGCGATCACCCCGTGGCGCAACGGCCGGGTCGCCCTGATGTGCGCCGGCGTTCGGCCGATCATCCGTCGCGCCTCCGTCCCGACCGCGTAGACCTCCCCCGTGCGCTCGTCGATCGCGACGACCGACGGCTCGAACACGACCACACCACGACCGCGCTGGTACACGACGGTGTTCGCGGTCCCCAGATCGACCGCGAGCTGCCGATCCGACGCGAACCGCCGAAAACCACCTCGCCGCCGGAGAGTCATGCGCCCACCGTATCCACCGGCATCAGGCCACCACATCAACCGAGCGCCCGGAGCGTCTGGCCGCGGGACGGCGATTATCGTCTCGTTAGAGCCCCGCGCCACACTGACCCCGTAATCGGGGTCTGCCCGGACGCCAGAGTTCGTCAGGCGCGGTGGCTGGCCGCCGGAGCCGAGCCGCAAATCGAAGGAGAGGGAATATGAAAGACCACGCCCGCGCACTTGCAGGAGTCGCGGTGATCGTGCTGGTCGCAGCGCTTGCCGCGCTCTTCGCGCCGACGACGGCGTGGGCGGCCGACCCGACCGGGGAGCCGGAGCCGGTACCGTCGCTCGACCCGGACTGGAGCGCCAATTTCGTTCCGCCGGCCGCGCCGCGGCGGTTTCGGGTGGCGGCGCTCTGCCTCCCGGTCGACGCCGTCTTCTACGCACAGACGGACTGGCTCCGGCTCGCGCAGAAGCTGCGCGCGAACCCGTCGACGTGCGCGAACTACTACGTCTCCGTCCCGCCGCTCGCCGCCGACAAGACGGCGCTGCGAAGCAACCAGGCCGGCCCGATTCGCGCCCTCGGCCCTCAGTTCCACGCGATGGCGGAAATCAACGTCACCGGATGGTCGTCGTGGGTCGCCGCGGACGGCACCCGGACGTGGTTCGACGCCGGCGTCGAGGCCCGCCGCCGGATGGCGGCCGCAGGCTTCGACGTGAATGCCGGCGACATCTGGGCGGTCAACGAGTTCAGCTCCGCCGTTCGTACGAACACGGGAGCGGCGCGCCAGAACATGCGCAACCTCGTCCGCGGACTGTTCACAGGCGACGGCACCACCCCGATCCAAGGCCTGATCTGGGTCAGCGGGATCGGGCAGCCGACCACGAACCTCGGCCCGTACAAGACCAACGTCAAGCTCTGGCTGGGTGACTCGGCCTTCTGGAGCGACATGGGCCAGTACGTTCGCTTCTTCTCGCAGGAGGTCTACGGGAGCGTCACCAACTGGGCCGTGGGCGGCACGACGCCGCAGGACCGGCTCGGGCCGCTCGTGGACTACGTCGAGCAGTTCGGGATCCTCGCGGGCCACGGCCCGGCCGATGTCGCGACGGGGAGCGCGTACATGGCCCAGGCGAACGCACCGACCGCGAACGCCGCCTGGCCCCGCCCCGCGTTCGGCTGGCCGCCCGCGGCGAACCCGGCGCCGTCGACGCTCGTGCAGTCGTACGTCTCGGCCCAGGTGTACGCACTTCGGCACCAGCAGTCGTCGCGACCGTCGCAGATGTGGGGGTTCGCGTGGAATCCGGCGAACTTCCTCGGGCCTGACACGCCGATTCCCGACTTCGTGAACAAGACCGCGGCGATCCTCGACAGCCTCGCGGCGGCGATCCACGCGACCGACACGCCGAGCAGCGATCCAGGAGCCGGCGCATGCGGGCCCGACTCCTCACTGTGCACCGGTGACTTCGACGGGTCGTCGCTCAACACGGCGTGGCACATCTTCAACACGTGGTCGCAGCCGGTGGCAAGCGATTCGCCGGCGCTCGTCCAGGAGAACACCGCCGCGGAGCTGACGCTGAACGCGACCGACGCAGACGGCGACCCGCTGACGTACACGATCGTCTCCCAGCCGCTGAACGGCACGCTGGCCGGGAGCGGGCCGGAGGTGACGTACACGCCGGCGCCGGGCTTCTCCGGGTCCGACTCGTTCACGTTCAAGGTGAACGACGGCGTCATGGACTCGCAGATCGCGACGGTCTCGCTCACCGTGAACGCGCCGCCGACCGTGACGCTCGATCCCGCAGGGCCGATCGGCGAAGGCGCGGCGCCGATCACGTTGACCGCGCACGCGTCCGATCCCGAAGGCGCGCCCGTCATCCTCACGTGGTCGACCGACGGCGGCACGCTCGGGCCGAACGGTGACACGGCCGCGTTCACCGCCGACGACGGACCGTCCACCGCGCACGTGACGGTGACGGCTGACGACGGCAACGGTGGAACGGCGACGGCGACGACCGAGGTCGTCGTGCTCAACGTGCCGCCGACGGCGGATGCGGGCGCCGACGCAACGGCCGTCTGGGGCGTTCCGGTGGCGTTGACCGGCAGCGCCAGGGATCCGAGCCCGGCCGATACGAAGGCCGGCCTCACGTCGTCGTGGGCATTCGGCGACGGGTCGACGGCCGACGGCCTGAACGCCTCGCACGTCTACGCGAATCCCGGCGCCTACACGGTGACCTTGACGGTGCGCGACAAGGACGGCGGAGTCGCGGCCGACTCGACGACCATCACCGTCGGTCCGCGTCCGGTGAAGCTCGCGAGCACGACATCGGCGACCGTGAACGCGGACTCGGCCGTCGTGAGCGTGCGCCTTGCCGATGACCGCGATGCAGCGTCGGCGCGCCTCGACGGACACACGGTGGTGCTCGCGAGCGGCTCGAGCACATGCTCCGCGACGACGGACGCGGCAGGCGCCGCCCACTGCATGCTCGACGGATCGTCCTTGGCGCTCGGCCCGGCAAAGGCGACCGCGCGGTTCGACGGCGATGCGCTCTACGAGGCCGCCTCGACGTCGACACCGGTCCTGCTCTACCGCCTGCCCACCGGTGGCGTGTTCGCCGTCGGCGACAGGTCTGCGAACGGGCCCGTGACGTTCTGGAGCCCGTCGTGGTGGCTCGCGAACACGCTCAGCGGCGGGGCCGCACCGGCGAGCTTCAAGGGCTTCCTCCAGCCGAGCAGCAGCGGCTGGACCGCAGCACCCGGCTTCGGCTCTGTCCCGGCCACCGTTCCCGAGTGGATGGGCGTGCTCACGACGAAGTCGGTCACGAAGGACGGCGCCGTCATCACCGGTGATGCGACGCACATGATCGTCGTGCACGTCGACGCGTACGACCCCGCGCTCGTCGGGCGCGGAACGGCCGTCGGCTCCGCACGCTGAACGGACGCGAGGGGCCGCTCGCTCGAGCGGCCCCTCACTTGCCGGCCATAGCATTGTCTCCGTGAGCTTCCTCAGCGTCCTGACCGGGTCGTTCTCGGCGCCGGCGGCCGAGAATCCCACGGTGACGATGATCGAGGCCGCCTACCGGCATCACGGACTCGACGCCCGCTACCTGAACTGCGAGGTCGAGCCCGAGGCGCTCGGCGACGCTGTCCGCGGTGCGCGTGCCATGGGTTGGGTCGGCTTCAACTGCTCGCTCCCGCACAAGGTCAACGTGATCCAGCACCTCGACGCACTCGGCGACTCGGCGGCCGTGATCGGCGCGGTCAACTGCGTCGTGCGCCGCGACGGCCGCTTCATCGGGGAGAACACCGACGGCCGGGGATTCCTCACAGCGCTGCGCACGGTCGTCGACCCCGCCGGCAAGTCGCTGGTCGTGCTCGGAGCGGGCGGCGCAGCGCGGGCGATCACCGTCGAAGCGGCCCTCGCCGGGGCGTCGGCGATCACGATCGTCAACCGGGACCCGGCGCGTGGGCGCGAGATCGTCGCGCTACTGAACGAGCGCACACCGGCCCGCGCGGCCTTCGTCGGCTGGAACGGCACGTATCGCGTCCCCGACGGGACCGACATCGTCGTGAACGCGACCTCCGTCGGGCTCGCCCCCGACCTCGACGCACGGCTCGACCTCGATCCCGACTCGCTGCGACCGGAGATGGTGGTGGCCGATGTGATCCCAAACCCGCCGCGCACGCGGCTGATCCGCGACGCGGCGGACCGGGGCTGCCCCGTCCTCGACGGGCTCGGGATGCTCGTCAATCAGGGCGTGCTCGGCATCCGGTACTGGACCGGGATCGACCCGGACCCGACCGTGATGCGCCGCACGCTCGAAGAAGTCTTCATGAACGTCGCCCAGCGCAGCTAGACGCTTCCGTTGACGAGCAGGAGGTCGAGGTGGCCGCGGCCGACGTTGCCGCGTATATCGGCGGCCTCGACGGCGAGGCGGTATGAACCGTCCTGGTGCCGGCGCGTGTCCCAGTTGCGGGCCAGCCAAAATCGGTAGAGGCCCGGTGCGTTGGGATGGTTCTGGCGGGTGCCGGCGGCGTAGACGGTGCTGAATCGAGACTGCGCGATCAGCGTGCTCCGAAAGTCGGCGACCGTCGTCCAGGGCACCACCTCGGCCGCGCCGCGCGCGAGCCGCCACCGCACCAACGCCGGCGTCACCGGCAACCCATCCCACGGCGGCGGAGCCGAGATCGGCGGGTTGTCGTGGGCAACCGCGAGCAGGTTCACGACCCCGGTCAGAGCGGCCGGATCGAGCGGCAGGCCGCCGCGCTCGGCGACGATGCGATCGACAACGGGCGCGCCGTAGTCCGCGAACGGCGTCAGGGCGGCGCCCCGGAGCGGGTTCCAATACTGCCCGCCCGCTCGCTCGGCGAAGTGGACGTGACCCCAGCCCGTGGCGATGTGTCCGATCAGCGCGTGCCTTGCCACCCACTGACCCGCGCGCACCGCCGGGACGACATGCCAGTAGGAATGCCCACGCGCGCCGAGCACGGCCATGTTCTGCGCCCCAGACAGATACACCGTCCCCGGCTCGACGGCGTAGACCGCCGTGCCGTCGGGAGCCGAGACGTCCACACCGAAGTGGAACGACTTCTCGCCGTCTGCGATCCGGGGATCACAAAAGAACCCGCGCACCGCGTGCTGCTTGTCGAACGGCTTGACCGGCCAGGAGTAACTCACAACTCGACCACGCCGCGGCTCACGATCGGCGTCGGGCAAAGGTAAGCACGGACTCGCTGGGCGTGCGTGCTCGTACTTGACTCGATGGTCGCGTCCGTCGTCGCCGCCGCAGCGCTCTCCGTGTTGGGCTCCCCGGCTCATCCGTGCCGGGCCCAGCTTCCGAACGGACCGCGCGTGCCGGCCCCGATCGTGTTGTGGACGAGCTGCGGCAGCTTCCGGCTTGCGCGCGACGGCGGAGTCATCCGGCTACCGCGCCACTGGCTCGCCGACCACGGGAGCGGGACCGGCCGCCGTTACGGTGCGCACCTCGACCTTCGCCGCACGCGATCCGGACGCTTCCTGCTGCTCTCGAAGGGTCGCGTCGTGTGGCGCTCGACCGACCTCTACCCGCGCGACGGCGGCGGCGTTGCGTTCGGTCCTCACGCGTTGGCGTTCGCCTCGTACCGGCGCGGGATCTACCTGACCGACCTCCACGGGAGCGAGCACCTGGTCGTGCGCGGACGCGGCCTCTACCCCTACACGTTCAACGGTAACGGCGAGCTGATCGTCACCGCACCCCGCGCGATCACTCTCGTCTCAGCCGCCGGAAGCGTCCTGCGGCGCGTTCACTATCGCGCGCGAAACGGCTACGGCTTCGACGAACGAACCGACACCTTGTACTACGTCACGCCCGCCGGAAGGCTCGCCGCCGCGCGCGGGGCGCACACCGTGCTCGAGCGCTCGCCGGCACATGTCGACGGGATGATCGCGCTCGCGCGACCGAACCTCCTCGTCTTCACCGGCGCCCATTCGATCACCGTGACGACACGCGCCGGGACCGTGATCGCCCGTGCGCGCTGGGCCGACCGACGTTTGAACTTCGATGCGGGCGTCGCCGTGTCCCCCGACGGGCGCGCGGTCGCCTTTCGCCTCAGCACCGCTCACCCCGGTTCCCGCTCGGGCATCGCGACGGTCTATGTGTTTCGTGCCGGCGCCGACCGCACGCAGCCGCTCTACCGGCACCGGCTCGGCCCAAGTGGATGCGCGGTCGGCGCGAACCTCAGCTGGCACGGCACGAGCCTGCTCTACGGCTCGACGGACGGCACCCTCACCGTGCTCGATACCGGCACGCGCACCGCCACGAACCTCGCCGCACTGGGGGCGACGCTGCCCCACCGCTCAGCCGGTGAGCGCGTGCTCGCCGCCTGGCGCAGCGACTTCCGCCGCTGACCCTGAATCCGAGGGGGACCGGCAGGCCGTCTTCGCCGTCGGCACCGGGCGCGGCCCCTCGCAGGACGTGTCACGCCGCACTGCTGCGAGCGCTCGCAACATGCGGTGACGGAGCGACGGCCGATGCGGGCGCGTCGGGTCGAGAGCGTTGGAGCCGAGCGTCCCGCGTCGGATCAAATGTTGGACGTCGATCGGATACATGCTCCGAGTCTGCCCGGGACGATTGATCAGCGCAAATAATGATTGTTTCGTTTGTATAAGATCATTGCATGCTCGATCCTCGGCGAGCGCTCACGTTCCGGGAGGTCGCGCGTCAGCGGTCGTTCTCGCGCGCCGCGGTCTCGCTCTCGCTGACGCAGCCTGCCGTCTCGCAGCAGATCCGCGCGCTCGAGCTCCAGCTCGGAGAGCAGCTGATCGAGCGCAGGCGCGGTCAGTTCGAGCTCACTGCGGTCGGCGAGCTGCTCCTCGAGCATGCCGAGGCACTGCACGAGCGCTTGCAGCTCGCCAAGCTCCAACTCGGCGAGTCGGCGGGCGCCGCGCGACGGCAGCTTCGCCTCGCCGCGTTCCCGAGCGCGCTCGCGACGCTCGTCCCCTCCGCGATCGCCCGTCTGCACGCGGAGACGGAGATCGAGGTCAGCGCCGTACAGGGAAGCACCGAGGACGCGGTGGCGGCGGTCCGCGACGGGCGCGCGCACATCGCGCTGTGCTTCCAGGACGCTTCGCTGCCGAGGCGAGAGCACGCCGGGACACGGCGCAGCGACGTGCTCGAGGAGGCGATGCTCGCCACGGTCGGTCGCGGCCACCGACTTGCGGGTCGCAAGCGGATCCGCCTCGCCGAGCTGGCCGACGATCCGTGGTTGGCGGCCACCCGCGACGGGCTGATCGTCCGCGCGTGCCGAACGGCCGGGTTCGAGCCTCGCCTCGCGTATCTCACGGAGGATCCGCTCGCGATCAACAGCTTCGTCGCCGCGGGCCTCGCCGTCACCCTGACGTCGGAGCTGCTCGCGCCGCATTTCCGCCACGTGTCCGTTCTCGCGCTGGCCGGCGGCGCGCCGCGCAGGACGATCTACGCGGTCGCGCCGCCGGGCCGTATGCACCCGCTTGCCGGAGCGTTCTTGAACGCGCTCCGCTGATGTGTGCGGTTACCGCAGGAACGATCCGCCGATCAGGATCTGCTGGCTGGTGCTGATGTCCGGCAACGCGTCGTAGACGCGCACCGGGTCGTGCGAGACGCCGAAGCGGCCGAGGTTGTACGTCGCCATCGTCCCGGAGCCGGCGCGCAGCGTGATCGTCCCGACGGGCTTGAAGTCGAGCGTGACCCAGAGCTGCGTGCCATCGGGGCGGTTCACGTCCTTGACCTGGACGTCGAGGAGGCTGAACCCGCCGCAGCCGCTGAACTTCGTCTCGTCGGCGCTCGCCTGTCCGCTCGGCGTCCGGCCGCCGAGCGCCGGCCCGCTCAGGGCCTCGCGCAACGTGCCGCCGGTCTGACAGCCGGGCGGCGTGGGCGGCGGCGGGTCGATCACGGTGAGGGCGAACGTCCCGCTCGCAGTGGAGCCCGCCGCGTCGGTCACGGTCACCCGGAAGGTCGACGTCCCGCGCACGCTGGGCGCCCCGACGACGAGCCCCGATGGTCGGAGCGTCAGCCCCGCGGGCAGCTGGCCGGACCACGTGTACGGGGACGTACCACCGCTGGCCAGGAAGCTCGTCGAGAAGAAGTTGTTGACGAATACGTTGCTGCCGGACCCGATGTCGCAGACGCCGCCGGAGCAGGTCATGAACCGGGTGTCGATCGCCAATGGCGGCGCCGTGCCGTTGCCGGTCCCGGTGATCGGCGCGGTCTGCGGGCTGTCGGGGGCGTTGTCCGTGACGATCAGCGTCGCGGAACGCGTCCCCGTCGTCGTCGGAGAGAAGTTGACGGAGACGCTGCAGCTCGTCCCGGGAGCGAGCGTCAGCCCGGAGCAGCCGTCATCGACCTCGGTGAAGTCGAGCGGGTCGGCGCCGCGTACGGCCGCGCTGTTGATGAACAGCGACGCCGTGCCCGTGTTGGCGACGGTCACCGACTGCGGCGCGCTCGTCGTGCCGATGTCCTGGGGCCCGAACGTCAGCGACGACGGCGAGAGCGTGACTGCCGGCGCCGCCGCCCGGGCGGCGCCGACGATCACCCCGAGGGCCGCAAGTAGCGCAACGAAGGGCACGCACCGTAGAAAACGGATGCGCAAAGCGCGGACGGACGTCCTGGACATTTCCTTCCTCCTTTTGACCCACGGCCTCGCCGACGACGGTCGGACCCGTGCGCACATACCCGCAACGAGGATTCGGGAACATGTCGGCTTCGGAGCAGGGGAATTCCCCCGAACGGGTGAGGAATCGGGGCCGGGATCGGGATCCCGGTCACGCGTGTCCGCCCCGAAGAACAAGCTATGCGGCGTCGAAATCGCTCCGGTGAGGCCTGCCGGCACGCGCCGAGCCCGGCCCTCTTGCTCACGGCCTTCGCCCTCGTGGCGCTAGCCTGGCTCGCGGCCGGCTGCGGGGGCCCGGCCGATCGCGCCGCCGCGCCGCTCTCGGCCGAGGCGGTCTGGACCTGGCCGACCTGGGCGATCTCCTCCCCGTCTGCCGTCCCCGTGCCGGGCGGCCGCGCGCGGGCCGCGCTCGCCGCGGGGTCGGTCCGCCGC
>JABFWJ010000215.1 GCA_013362295.1 Thermoleophilia bacterium | reverse complement strand
CTTCCGATCTGCTGCGTGGGCTGCCGAGCACTGACGCTCGCCTGGCAATCCACGAGCGGACGCTGGAGATCGCGTTCCGCGAGCCCGGCGCCGAGGCGTACGTGTTCACGTTCGAGTAGACGCCCGTGCCATGCGCCGCCACGCCGCGCTTCAGCTACTGCTGCGAAGCCGGGCGATCAACTTCGGCCCGGTCGCGATCAGTACTGCGACGAACGCAATCGAGGCGCCCGCATAGAGCCCGTAGCGGCTTACCGCGTCGGCGAGGGCCTTGCCGCCGAGGTAGGCGAGCAACCCGACGCCCGTTGCCCAGACGATCCCACCGAATGCGTTCCAGAAGAGAAACCGCGGCCACGACATCCCGGCCAGGCCGGCGACCCAGGCGATCGTCTCGCGCAGGACGGAGACGAAGCGACCGAAGAAGACAGCCCGTCCTCCATAGCGAGCGATCAGCGCCTCGGCGCGCGGGAGCACGCGCTCCGCGCGGCGCTCGACCCACGCGTAGCGCGCGATCAGGGCGCGGCCGCCGCGGCGGCCGATCAACCAGAAGCCCAAGTTGTCGCCGATGATCGCGGCAGCCGCTGCAACGGCGATCACGATCGCGATCGAGTAGTTCCCTTGCGAGGCGAGGACGCCGAACGCAATCAGCGCCGTCTCACCCGGAACTGGGATCCCGAACGACTCGATCCCCACTGCAGCGAAGAGCAGCGGGAGCCCGTGATGCGTAAAGAACGACGTCATGGTGCGCCTTGGTGACGCGCGCACGTCGATTGCCAGGTGCCGGTCAGGAGAGCCTTTGATGCGGATGGGGAAGCAGTCACGTCAGCGACTCACAAGATCTTCTCCAGCTGGGACGTCGGCCGCGCGATCGACGCGCTGCTCAGGCGGACGATCTCTGGCAAAGCCGTACTCCACGTCCACCCCCGGCCATGAGACTCACACGAACGCATCGACGTCCGCCATCCGGAGGACCACCTTCCCCTCTCCACGACCGTCGTCGAGTTCGCGATGCGTCTGAACGATTGCATCCAGTTCGACGACGGCGTCGACGACCGGCCGCAACGCACCGTGCTCTGCAGCCTCGCGAAGCCGGTCGAGCGTCTCCCTCTCCGGCCGGACGAGGACGCCGTGAAGTCGGAGGTTGCGGTCGATCGCCTCTTCGAAATCGCCGCACAGCTCCACGATCGACCCCGCCGACCCACCCTCCCGCAGGCCGACGAGGCTCGCGGCCAGCCGCCCATGGCCGGCACAGTCCGCGACCGCATCCAGCGGCCCGCCGAGATGACGCACCGCAGCGGCAACGACATCGCTCTGCTCACGGTCGATCACGATCTCGACCCCAAGATCGTGCAGAAGCGCGTGCCGCGCCTGACTCGACGACGCTGCGACACGGATACC
This sequence comes from Thermoleophilia bacterium, assembly GCA_013362295.1. Classification (GTDB taxonomy): domain Bacteria; phylum Actinomycetota; class Thermoleophilia; order Gaiellales; family Gaiellaceae; genus PALSA-600. The sequence continues at coordinate 3,037 of JABFWJ010000215.1, read as the reverse complement.
TCGCATCCGCGCGAGCTGCACGAACAAGCGCCCCACACCGCCACTCGCGCCATGTACGAGCACTGCCTCGCCCGATTGCAATGCGAGACGATCGAGCAGCTGGAGCGCGGTCGAGCCGGCCAGAGGAATCGCGGCCGCCTCGACCACCTCGAGCACCGCCGGGCGCGGGGCGACCCAACCCGCCTCGAGCTCGACATAGTCGGCGTAGGTGCCCCAGCGGGTGCCGCGAACCGGACAGACGCCCCAGACAGGGTCTCCGCGGGCGAACCCGGCAACCCCGAGACCGACTTCCTCGATCCAGCCCGCGAACTCATAGCCGACCACGTACGGCGGCTCGATCCCGGCCCAACTCGGGTCGGCCCGATTGGTCGCGTCGACCGGATTCACTCCGGCCGCGCCGACCCGAACAACCACGCGCCCTGCTCCTGCGGTCGGCTGTGCTCGAGATTCTCCGCCGGTCCCGGCTTACGAACGACAACCGCGCGCACTTGCCGCCGAGGCTACATCCAGCATGCGCGCGATCCATCTACCTCGCGGTTTGGTAGCTCGCGATCAGCACGCTCTTGGTCGTGCTCGCGCTGCTGACGAGACGGAACTCGGCCGGCGGGCCGCCGTCTGCGAAGAGCCTGCGTCCCGTACCGAGAACGACGGGGTGGATAAGGAGGAGGTACTCGTCGATCAGGTCATGGCGCATCAGTGTCTGGATCAGGTCACCGCTCCCCATCACGGTCAAATCTGCGCCGGGCTCCTGCTTCAGCTGCGCCACCGCGTCGGCGACATCACCGCGGAGGAGCGTCGAGTTCGGCCACGGCAGCGGCTCGCTCAGCGTCCGCGAAGCGACGTACTTGGGCGCATCGTTGAGCCCCTCCTTGAACGGGCTCTCCTGCGTGTTCCAGTACCCGAGCATGCTCTCGTAGCTGAACCGGCCGAGCAGCAGCCGCAGACCGCCGCCCTCGGCGACGCGCGCATAGACCGCGCTCAACGCCGCGTCGTCCACATGCTCGGACGACCATCCGCCGCGCGAGAAACCGCCACGAGCGTCCTCCTCAGCACGGCCGGGCGATTGCATCACCCCGTCGAGTGTCACGTGATTGATCACGACGACTTTGCTCATCCCTTTGCGTCCTTCCAGATGCGTTCACCGGGCGATTCCGCGGCGGACTATGGAGCATTTGTGGAGTCAGGAACAGTTCAGGCGGAAGTCGTCGCGCACCATTCCGTCGACAGTCTGGTAGCGGAAGCGCGCCGCGCGACCGGCGACGTCCACCCGCAGCGCGCCGAACCGGCCTTGGACGACTCGTGCGGACGGGATCGTCAGTTTGGCGGCGTCGTTGTCCAGCTGGGCTCCCCCCGTGCCCACGGCCACGTACAGCACCCCGTGGTGCGGACGGCTTCGGGCATACGCGTGCAGGTGGCCTTCGAACACGACCTGTGTGCCGTGCTTCTCCACCAGCGGCACGATGTTGCGGCGAAGGCCGGGCGAGAGGCTTGCCGCGGGGGGCTCCCATGGCGGGTGGTGCCAGGCGGCGAAGCGGAAGCAGGAGCGCAGCGCCAGGGAGCTGCGCGCGAAGCGCAGCTGCGGCGAGCCGGGGTCGACGGAGGTGTTGGAGTCCAGCACCACCACGCCGGCGTTCCCCCAGGTGAAGCGGTACCAGCGCTCGTTGCCGAGCGAGTGGAACGCGTCGAGCTCGGGCTTCCCGCCGCTCGTCTTGACGTCGTGGTTGCCGAGCGCCGGGAACCAGGCCGACTCGCGCATGACCGCCGCGTACGGGCTGAAGATGTCGCGGTCGAGCACCTCGTCGGAGCCCGTCGGGTAGGCGTTGTCGCCGACCGTGAGCACGAAGTCGGGATGCCAGGATTCGATCAGCGAGGCGACCGCCGCCTCGTTCTCATTCCCGCTGCCGAAGTCGCCCACAACCGCGAAGGTGAACCGCGCGGCGCGGGCCGGCGCGGCCCGGAACCTGCCCTGGGCGAGCACCTCCGAGCCCGTGCTGACGGAGTAGGTGTAGTGCATCCCCGGCGTCAGGCGGGTCAGCCTGGCGACGTGGTCGACGCCGGTGCCGGCGTCGATGCGGGCGCCGTTCCGGAGGATCACGAAGGAGTGGTCCGGGGCCGTCGTGCGGAACGAGATGATGGCGCTGCGCTGCGTCACGCTCTCCGCCACGGGGCCGCGGGTCAGCGCGACGGCGGCGACGGCTTCGGCGATCACCGTGGTAGCCGCTCCACCACGAGGGCGAGCTTGCGAACGCGCCCTGTCGCGAGCCACTCGCTCCACAGCCGGTGTGCGGCCAGCAGCTCGTCCAGCGCCCGGCGTCCGATCCGCGAAGCGATCCCCGTCGCGTCGGCGGCGAACGCGTCGCTCAGGGACTCCGCCATGGCGCGGTGCGACCGGCTCCAGTCGTCTTGCCAGCGAACCGCTAGACGGTGGCGCGCGAGCGTGCCCCGCATCTCGTCGAGCGGGGTGAGCCACACCGTGTCGGCGTCGGGCATGAGCGCCCGCTCCGACTCGGTGAGGGGCCGGCCTTCCTCGAGCGTGAAGGCGAAGCGACCGCCGAGGGGGAGCGCGCGGGAGACCTCCTCCACCAGCGTCTCCTTGTCGGGAAAGGCAAGCATGGTCTCGAGCAGAAGCACGACGTCGAACGTGCCGGGCGGGAGCGGCGGGACGTGCGCGACCTCGAAGCGACAAGCAAGGCCGCGGGCGCGTGCGCGGGCAATGCCGACCGCACTCGCGCTCGAGTCGACTCCGACGTAGCTGCAGCCGAACTCCCGCGTGAGAAAGCGGCCCGGTCCGGCGACTCCGCAGCACAGGTCGAGCACGGAGACGCCGGGCGCGATGCCGGCGCGCTCCGCGAGCGCCCGGATCTCCCCCGCGCGCATGAAGCTCTCCTGCTCGACGTACTCCCCTGGCTCGTAGGCCGCCTCCCGGGCTCGCCGCAGAGCCTGGTCGAACGGGGCGCGCTCGTCCTGCTTCACGGCCTCGTCCCAAACCGATGCACGCGAGGGACGGTACTTCGTCACGGGATGTTCGAACGCGTGC
>JABFWJ010000120.1 GCA_013362295.1 Thermoleophilia bacterium | reverse complement strand
GACGTTCTCCTCGAGGGAATCCCGGACGAAGCTCCTGGACCGGAGGCGCGCTACGAGACCAAGGAGGCGATCGCACTGGCATTCATCGTCGGGCTTCAGCATCTCCCACCGCAGCAGCGCGCGGTCCTCGTGCTGCGCGACGTGCTGGGCTACCGCAGCGGAGAGGTGGCCGAGATGCTCGATACGAGCGAGGCGTCCGTCAACAGCCTGCTACGCCGCGCGCGTGCGGCGTTCGAATCGCGCTTGCCGGCCACCGGACGGGAACGAGCGCCCCTCCCGAACTCCAAGCTCGAGCGCGAGATCGTCGGCCGCTTCGCCGAGACGGTCGAGAACGGCGACGTTCAAGGAATGGTCGCCCTCCTGACCGACGATGCGTGGCTCACGATGCCGCCCCTCCCGCACGCGTACAAGGGACGCAACGCAATCGACGCGTTCCTGCGTGGCGCCGAGGAACGCCGCGGCGCGCCGCTGCGGTTGGTGCCGACGCGCGCCAACACACAACCGGCGTTCGGCTGTTACCTCTCGGTGCCACAGACCGACGTCGCGCGTGCGTACGCCCTCTTTGTGCTGACCCTCGAGGGCGACCAGATCTCTGCCATCACCTGGTTCGCCGACAGCAGTGTCTTTCCGCAGTTCGGCCTGCCGCGGATGCTGCGCTAGGAACGCTTTACGACCGAGCTGCGGGCGCGCATTCGCGGCAGGCACCTCGGAGCACCACGTCGTGCCCCGCGACGGAGTAGCCGGTTCGGCCTTCGACCCTGCGCAGGGCACGCTCGAGCTCGGCATCCGCGAATGCTTCGACCTTGCCGCAGTCGTCGCAGACGAGGTGGTGGTGGTGGTGCTGGCCGTCGGCGTGGATCGGTTCGAAGCGTGAGGTGCCGGCGCCGATGTCGATTCGCTGCACGAAGCCGTCGCGGGTCAGCTGCTCGAGCGAGCGGTAGACGCTCGCGATGCCGACGCGGCGGCCTTCGCTGCGCAGCTGGTCGTAGATCTCCTGGGCGGTCAGGCAGCAGTGCTGGCGGCCGAGCAGCTCGATCACGGCGCTGCGGGCGCCGCCGCTCCGATGGCCGCGGGAGCGCAGCGCCGCGGCGGTTGCCTCGGCCCACGAGCTCGGATCGGGGTGCGCACCCACCGCGTTAACGATAGCGCCTCTCACCTCTTGTCAGTAGCGGGAATGAGTCTTGTTAGCGTATAGTCGCACTGGCAGCAGCCGCTGTCGGACCCGGAGGCCGGAGCGAGAACATGCAAAGACTTGGGGTGGTGCTGGTTGCGGCGCTCGCCTTGATCGGGGCGGCGGCCGCCTTCTCGCAGGGCGGGACGGGAGCTCGCGCCGGAGCGCGCCTGCAGGTGGTGGCGGCCGAGAACTTCTGGGGCAGCCTCGCCACCCAGCTCGGCGGCGATCGTGTGCAGGTGACGAGCATCATCACGAGCCCCGCGACCGATCCGCACGACTACGAGCCGACGGCCGCCGACGCGCGGACGATCGCCGGCGCACAGATGGTGATCGTGAACGGCATCGGCTACGACCCCTGGGCGCCGAAGCTGATCGCCGCAAGCCCGGCCCACGGGCGGTTCGTGCTCACCGTCGGCGACCTCGTCGGCGTCAAGGCGGGCGGCAACCCGCACCGCTGGTACTCCCCCGGCAACGTCCAGCAGGTGATCGCGGCGATCGTGCGCGACTACTCGAAGCTCGACCCGCAGGACGCCGGCTACTTCCAGCGGCAAAAGACTGCGCTCGAGCGGCACGGGCTGTCCCGATACAAGCGGCTGATCGCGACGATCAAGCGCAAGTACCACGGCGTCCCCGTCGGCGCTTCGGAGAGCATCTTCGCGCCGCTCGCACACGCGCTCGCGCTCGAGCTCATCACGCCGGCGTCGTTTCTGAAGGCGATCAGCGAAGGCACAGAGCCGACCGCGAAAGACAAGACCACGATCGAGCGGCAGATCGCGCAGAAGCAGATCGAGGTGTGGGTCTACAACAGCCAAAACAGCACACCCGACGTCAAGCGGGTCACCGACGCCGCCCGCAAGAGCGGTATCCCCGTGACGACGATCACCGAGACGCTGACGCCCGCGACCGCAAGTTTCCAGGGTTGGCAGTCGCGCCAGCTGCAGGCGCTCGCGGCGGCGCTCGCGAAGGCAACCGGCCGGTGAGCCACGCCCCAGCCGGGTCGGCTGCCCACGAGCCGTCCGAGGAGGATCAGGCGACCCCCGTCCGCGCCGCGACCGCGGTCACGTTCGAGCGCGCGGCTACACGTCTCGGGGGACGGACGATCTGGCGCGACGTCTCGTTTTCCGTTGCGCGCGGCGAGTTCGTCGCCGTCCTCGGACCGAACGGGGCCGGCAAGTCGACGCTGATCAAGGCGGTGCTCGGGCTGCTGCCGGTCGCACCCGGCTCCGCACTGGTGTTGGGAGAGCCGCCCGGTGCGGCAAACGCGCGCATCGGCTACCTACCGCAGCGTCGAAACTTCGACGCCGGCACCCGCATCCGCGGCATCGATCTCGTGCGGCTCGGGTTGGACGGCATGCGCTGGGGGATCCCTCTGCCGGGCCTGCCACGCCGCCGCCGGGAGGCGAAGCAGGTCGCCGAAGTGCTCGAGCTCGTCGGTGCCGCCGCGTACGCGCGGCAGCCGATCGGCGAGCTCTCGGGCGGCGAGCAGCAGCGGCTGCTGATCGCGCAGGCGCTCGTCAGGAGGCCGGAGCTACTCCTGCTCGACGAGCCGCTGGACAGCCTCGACCTGCCGAATCAGGCCTCGATTGCGTCACTCGTGCGGCGGATCTGCCAACAGGAGCAGGTCGCCGTCCTGCTCGTCGCCCACGACATCAACCCGATCCTCAGCTATCTCGACCGCGTCATCTACCTCGCCGGCGGCAACGCGATCGAGGGCCGGCCCCACGAGGTGATCTCCAGCGAAACGCTCAGCCGCCTGTACGGCGCGCCGATCGAGGTTCTGCACGCCTCCGACGGCCGACTCGTCGTCGTCGGCCAACCCGAAGCACCCTTCGTTCACGGCGATCGCCATGGCCCTGCCTGAAGCCGCGATCTTCCAGGGACTGTCCTGGAACCTGCTCAGCGACCTGCAGCAGCTGTTCTCCTACGGGTTCATGGTCAATGCGCTCGAGGCGGGGACGATCGTCGCCGTCATGGCCGGCGTCACCGGTTGGTTCATGGTCCTGCGCCGGCAAGCGTTCGCCGGACACACGCTCTCGGTGATCGCCTTTCCCGGGGCGGCCGCGGCGAGCCTCGCCGGGCTGCCGCTCGCCGTCGGCTACTTCAGCTTCTGCGGCCTCGGTGCCCTCACCCTCGCCGGGATCGCCGGCTCACGCCGAAGCCACAGCTCGGAGTCGGCGGCGATCGGATCGCTGCAAGCGCTCGCGCTCGCGCTGGGCTTCCTCTTCGTCAGCCTCTACCACGGTGTCCTGAACAGCGTCGACTCGCTCCTTTTCGGCACCTTCCTCGGCATCACCGGCGACCAGGTGATGACGCTGCTCGCAGTTGCAGCGGCGACAGTGGCCGTGCTCGCCGGCTGCGCCCGCCCGCTTCTCTTCGCCTCCGTCGACGCCGACGTCGCACGTGCGGCCGGCGTCCCGACGCAGCTGCTCGAGTTCGGGTTCCTGCTCGTGCTCGGCCTCTCGGTCGCGGCGACGAGCCAGATCACCGGGGCGCTACTCGTCTTCGCGCTGCTCGTCACACCGGCCGCAACCGCACACCAGCTCACCTCGCGCCCACTGCTCGGGGTCATGCTCTCGATCGCGATCGCGCTCGCCGTCACCTGGCTCGGGCGCGCGCGCGCCGCCTTCTCGATCTATCCCGTCGGCTTCTACGTCACGTCGCTCGCCTTCGCCCTCTACGTCGTCGTCCGCCTCGGTCGCGCCCTCAGCAGCCGCACGCAAACCCTTGCGCCGCCGGCCGAGGCCGCCTGATGTTCGCGCACGAGTTCATGCGCAACGCCCTCGTGGCGGGCAGCTTCGTCGGCATCGCCTGCGGGCTCGTCGGCTACTTCGTCGTCCTCCGGGCGCAAGTCTTCGCAGGCGATGCGCTCAGCCACGTCGCCTTCACCGGCGCGCTCGCCGCGGCCGTGCTCGGACTGAACATCCTCGCCGGCCTCTTCGTCGCCTGCATCCTCGGCGGCATCGTGATCGGCCTGCTCGGCGACCGGGCCCGCGCGGACGACGTCGTCATCGGCTCGCTCTTCGCCTGGACGCTCGGCCTGGGGGTGCTGTTCCTCTCCATCTTCACCACGAAGAGCAGTGCCGAGAACGGGACCGCGGGCGTCCGCGTCCTCTTCGGCTCCATCTTCGGCCTCAGCAGCAACGACGTCCGCATCTCAGCCACACTCGCGACCGTCGCGGTGCTGCTCTTGCTCGCGATCGCGCGGCCACTGCTGTACGCGTCGTTCGACGCAGCCGTCGCCGCCGCCCAGGGCACACCGGTGCG
>JABFWJ010000385.1 GCA_013362295.1 Thermoleophilia bacterium | reverse complement strand
CGGGAATGCCGACGAACTGCACTCCGACGTACGGAGCCTTGTGCAGGGTCGAATGCGTCGGGTCGGCCGTCAGCATCGAGTTGAGGACGATGCTCGCGAACGCGCCCGCGGCCTTCTTGTAATTCGGATTCTTGTAGGTGGAGACGCGCGTCCCGGGCGGGACCGCGGCCCAGCCGTTCTTCTCGGCGACAAGCTTGAGGTAGTCCTTGCTGGTCGCCCAGGTGAGGAACTTGAACGCGGCGTCCTTGTTCTTGCTCGACGCTTCGATCGCGAGCGACCACGCCCACAGCCAGTGCGAACCGAGCGGTGTCACCTTCGTGGGCGCATAGGCAAAGCCGATGTCCTTCGCGACCTGGGACTTCGACGGGTCGGTCAACTGACCCGCGGCGACGGTGGCGTCGACCCACATCGCCGTCTTGCCCTGCGCCATCGCGGTCTCGCACTCGGTGAAGCCGCTGCTCGTCGCGCCGGGCTCGCCGTACTTCCGGATCAGGTTGACGTAGAAGTTGACCGCGTTCTCGAACGGCGCCGACGTGAGCTGCGGCTCCCACTTCGTGTTGAACCACTGACCGCCGAAGGTGTTGATCACTGTCGTCAGCGGCGCGCCGAACTCACCCCAGCCGGGCAGCGCCCGGAGACAGATGCCGTACTGGTTGCTCGAGGACTTGTTGAGCTTCGCTGCGAACGACTGGACCTGATCCCAGGTCGGATGCATCGGCATCTTCAGGCCGGCGCCCTTGAAGAGCTTCTTGTTGTAGTAGGTCATCGAGCTCTCGCCGTAGAACGGCACCGCGTACAGGCTGCCGTTGAAGGAGAGACCGAGGCGCACCTTCGGGATCACGTCGTCCAGGTCGTACGCCTTCGCCGCGCCCGGCTTCAGCTTTCCGAAGAAGGGCTGCAGGCTGACCAGCCATTTGTTCTTGGCCCAGATCGGCACATCGTAGGTCCCGACCGTCGCGATGTCGAACTGGCCGCCGCCGGTCGCGACGTCCGACGTGACCTTCTGCCGAAGCGTGTTCTCCGGCAACGTCACGTACTTCACCTTGATCCCGAACTTGCTGGTGAACTTGGACGTCAGTGACTGCATCACGATCATGTCCGGGTTGTTCACGGTCGCGATCGTGAGTGTCGGCTGGCCGTGTCGCGCCGTGGATTGGGCCGCGCCGATCCCAACGAGCACGGCGAGACTGATGACGATGACCCCGCCTAGGCCCACCGCCAAACGGGACACATGCATGCTCGCTCCCTTCATCGGGTTGTGACTGACTCCCACCTCGGGCGCGCCTGTTGCCTTAGTGGAAATCGATACCACTGCCCTCGAATCCGGGCAACAGCTCAGGCCCGCGGATTTTCGACCGGTTGCGCCCGGTTGCGCCGGCGGCGTCCCCGAAAAAAGAGGCCAAGCCTCGAAACGCTGTGCCCGATCACGGAGCATTTGCTGCCGCATCGCTGCCCGATAGGCGTTCGTCTACCGCTCGCGGCGGTGCTGTGCGAGCCCTCAGACGGCCTGGTCGTCGAGCCACTCGGTGCTGAAGGTCGCACTGAGATGGATGTCGACCTGCCGCAGTGTCTCCGTCCCCGAGTTGACGAATGCATGCGCCTCGTGCGCATGCGCGACGACGATGTCGCCGGCCCGGACGTCCGCGTGCTCTCCGTTCACCGTGAATCTCGCCTCGCCCTGCTGGATGACGAACACCTCGGGGTACGGGTGCCGGTGCAGCTTCGGACCGCGCCCCGGCGGTGCCTCGACGAAGAGGATCGTGATCTCCAGTCCGTGCTCGGCGCCCACGAGCTCGTGGGCGATCTCGCTCCACGGCAGCTGGTCACGCTTGACGATCTGCATGTGCCGACCCTATCTTCAGCGGCCCCGGCACCGTCTCGACGTCGTCGAGGCGCAGCACGTTCGTCCTTTCGGGACGAGCGCAGCGACAACCGGTTTCTTATCCGCCTTCCTGGAACCGGTCGAAGCGGCGCAGCCCCAGGAAGGGGTCGCGGACGATCAGGAGCGTCCAACGCTCGCCGACGACCTCGAGCGCACGCGCGATCGAGCAGTTCTGACCTTCGTAGTGTCGATTGAGCATCGACGGATTTACCATGTAAGTTGCTTCACGCAACGCATCTGCTATTATTGGTCTCGTGAAGCAACTTGGCAAGGAAGAAGGAGTTTTTGATGACCCAGCATCCTGAAACGCAGCTTGTCGACGCCGTCTGTGCAACCTGCGGCACTGCGTTGACAGTTCGCTCGACGGCCGCGTCGCTCTCGGTTGAGGTGTGCTCGAACTGCCACCCGGCTTACACCGGCATACAGCGCACCGCGACGCGTGGCAGCCGGATCGAGCGCTTCAATCGGAGGCGCGCGCTCGCCGCGACCTGACGAACGAACCACTCCGACCGAGACGGCGCTCGAGCTCGCGGCATAGGCGGGCCGGGCCAGACGTTCTCCCGGGAAAGGAGGTTCACCGGTTGCCCCGTGAGAGCAGCGAATTCGCCCGTTTCGCCGGCCGCCTACGCGCGTGGCTGTCCGTTCGCCACTCGCTCCGCATCGAGGCGGCCGGCGTGCTCGTTCTGTACGCCCTCTACGAGGTCGCGCGCGGCCTGGTCGCCGGCAACGCCGGCGAAGCGGACCGGCACGCCCGCCGGCTCGTCGCACTCGAGCGGACACTGCACGTGTTCCTCGAAGCGAAGGTCCAACGGGCCGCCGACGCGCTTCCGGGTCTCGCCGGCGTCCTGGGCATCGCCTATCTGACGCTTCACCTCACCGTCACCGCCGTCGTGCTGTTCTGGCTCCACAGGCGCCGCCCGGCCGCGTTCGCGTTCGCCCGCACCGCACTGCTGATCGCAAGCGGTGTCGCACTCGTCGGCTACCTCCTCTACCCGACGGCGCCGCCGCGATTGGCCGGCATCGGCATCGCCGACACCGTCTCGAGCACACACGTCGACCTGAACCACGGGCTCGTCAGCTCGGTGTACAACCCGTACGCCGCGGTGCCGAGCATGCACATCGGCTATGCGCTGATCGTCGCCGCCAGCCTGCTCCGCCACGGCCGGAGCCCGCTCGTCCGCGCGTTGGGGGCGCTCTACGTGCCCGCGGTCCTGCTGATCATCGTCGCCACCGGCAACCACTTCCTGTTCGACGCCGCCGCCGGCGCATTGGTCGCCGCCGTCGCCGCGGCGGCCGCCGCCCGCCTGACACGGCGAGGAGCGCCGACCTCGGTCACCGCGCTTCGTCCGCCGGACGAGCTGCGGACGTATGACGAGCTGGCCGCTTAACGGTTCGACTTCGATCGGCGCCTGCCGACGAGCGTCACTGATCACGCTCCGGAGAAGAATCGCGTGACGTCGCCCGCGTCGGCGGCGAGCTGTCCGTGCTCACGCTTGGTCAGCGGCGTGAACGGCTCGTCGATCCCGACGACGCCGCCCCGCAGGCTCCAGGTCGCGACGGCGCGACCGCGCACATACGCGAACGGCCGGAAGTGCGCCTCCGCCGAGCCGCGGCGCGGGTAGTCCCCGAGCAGGAATGCCCGCGAACGCCAGCCGACGAGCAGCGGGTCCCACTGGTCGAGCAGGCATGCGCGCGGGCCTCCGCGGGTCGCCGAGCGCTTCAACTCGAGCAGCCCGTCGTCGCGCTGGACGAGCTCGGCCGAGATCGCGCCCAGGCCAGCGCGGACGTCGCGCAACGGCAGTCCCGCCCACTTCGCGAGATCACGCTCGTCGGCCGGAGCGTGCCCGGTCAGATAGCGGCGCGCGAGCTGGGCGAGCGCGCGTTCCCGGTCGACCTGCGGCGGAGTGCCGAGCCAGTCGTACGCGAGCACGTACGCGTGCTGCCTTCCGACGAGCGGTCCGCGAACGGCGAGTCCGCGGAGGCACGCGAGCATCAGGAGATGCACGAGCGCCTGGCCTGCCGTCGGGACGCGCGCGCGATCGACGTGTTCGCGCAGCTGGTCGCGGCTCAGCGGCCCCTCGTCCGTCAACGCGCGTTCGATCGCCGCGAGCCCGCGTTTCGCAGCGCGCGCATCCACGCCCGTCTGCTCGAGACGCCGCGCGTTGCCGGTGAAGAGCTGCGGTGTCGTGAGCGTGTGCAGCCACCAGTAGTCCTCTCTCCGGACGAGGTGCAAGGTGCCACGGTTCAGCCAGCCGATCACGAGCGTGCGGTCGTGCGTCAGAGCACGGTCGACGTCGGCGGCCGAGAGGCCGCGCGTGCGCGCACGAACGGCAAGCCGCGCGCTGCGCAGGTCCTGCGCCTGAACCGCGAGCAGCCGGTCCGCGACCGCGACCGCGTCGGCGCCGCGCTCGTCGGAGAGGAGCTGCGCCGCGAATCTCGCTTTCACACCGACTTCTAAATACCAGGCTTGACGACCATGTCCCAGGTGACGACGACGAGCAGCAGCAAGATCAGGCGCGTGCCCCACGACCAGCGGCGGAGGAGCCGCGTCGCATCCTCCGCG
>JABFWJ010000010.1 GCA_013362295.1 Thermoleophilia bacterium | reverse complement strand
ATGATCGGCGTGCGCATCGTCAAGGAGATCCGCGAGCGGCTGACGTTCCTCGACGACGTCGGCGTCGGCTACCTCAACCTCGACCGTGCGAGCGCAACCCTGTCCGGCGGCGAGGCGCAGCGCCTGCGGCTCGCGACGCAGATCGGCTCGCAGCTCGTCGGCGTGCTCTACATCCTGGACGAGCCGTCGATCGGCCTGCATCAGCGCGACAACAACAAGCTGATCGGCACGCTGGAGCGGCTGCGGAACCTCGGCAACACCGTGCTCGTCGTCGAGCACGACGAGCAGATGATGCGCAACTCGGACTGGCTCGTCGACATGGGCCCGGGCGCGGGCGCGCACGGCGGCCAGGTGATCGCCGAGGGGACGGCCGCCAAGGTGCAGCGCAACAAGAAGTCGGTCACCGGCCAGTACCTCGCGGGCGCGCGCGGCATCCCGATCCCCGAGCGCCGCACGCTCGACAACGGCTGGTTCTCTGTGCTCGGCGCAGCCGAGAACAACCTGAAGAGCATCGACGTCGACTTCCCGGTCGGCAAGTTCATCGCCGTCACGGGTGTCTCCGGCTCGGGTAAGTCGACGCTCGTGAACGAGATCGTCTACAAGGCGCTCGCGAACCAGCTGTCGAAGATGCGTGTCCGCCCGGGCGCGCACAAGGGCGTGAAGGGGATCGAGATCTTCGACAAGGTGATCGAGATCGACCAGCGGCCGATCGGCCGGACGCCGCGCTCGAACCCGGCGACCTACACCGATCTCTTCACGCACATCCGCGAGCTCTACTCCCTGACGCCGGATGCGAAGGTCCGGGGGTACAAGCCGGGCCGCTTCTCGTTCAACGTCAAGGGTGGACGGTGCGAGACGTGCAAAGGCGACGGCCAGATCAAGATCGAGATGCACTTCCTTCCGGACGTCTACGTTCCGTGCGAGACCTGCAAGGGCAAGCGCTACAACCGCGAGACGCTGGAGGTCCGCTTCAAGGGCAAGACGATCGCCGACGTGCTCGAGATGTCGGTCGAGGAAGCGCTCGAGTTCTTCTCGAAGATCCCGAAGATCCGGCGGCGGCTGCAGACCCTGCACGACGTCGGGCTCGACTACATGACGCTCGGCCAGCCGGCGACGACGCTCTCGGGCGGCGAGGCGCAGCGCGTGAAGCTCGCCTCGGAGCTCTGCAAGGTCTCGACCGGCCGAACGCTCTACATCCTCGACGAGCCGACGACCGGCCTGCACTTTGCCGACATCGAGAAGCTGCTCGAGACCCTGCAGCGGCTCGTGGACGGCGGCAACACCGTCCTCGTGATCGAGCACAACCTCGACGTGATCAAGCAGGCCGACTACCTCGTCGACCTCGGGCCCGAGGGCGGCGAGGCGGGCGGAGAGATCGTCGCGGTCGGGACGCCCGAGGAGGTCGCGCAGGTGCCGGAGTCCTACACCGGCCGGTTCCTGCGGCCGCTGCTCGCGCGGCCGGCCGCCAAGAAGCGCGCCGTCGCCGCGTGAACTGGCGCAGCAAGCGCCAGGTTCTGCTCCTGATCCTCGGGATCGTCGCGGTGATGATGCTCGCCGGGATGGCGGCCGCGTGGCACAACCGCAAGAACACGACCTGCTCCGACGGCAAGCCGCCGATCGAGCAGCGCGGGGGGCTTCTCGGCCAGTCCGAGTTCCTCTGCCACAACGGCAAGATCGTCACGACGCCGGGCTGATGCGCGACTGGTGGCTTCGCACGCTGCTCGTGCTGCAGCGTCCGCGTCCCGTCTTCACCGCGCTCCGGGACGACTCGCGCGCGGCGGCCGCCGACCGCTCGGAGCCGGTGCTGCTGATCGTGCTGCTCGCCGGCATCGCGGTCGCGCTGGCGTCCGGGACCGCGGCGCACCTGAACGACGACGGCTCCTACGACGGGTTGCTGATCGCGATCTGGGCGTTTCTGGCCGGCGGCATCTCGGGGCTCTCCGCCTATTTCGTCTTCGGCGCCGTGCTCCACGGCGGCGTGAAGGCGCTCGGCTCACAGGGCTCGTACCGGCGCTCGCGGCACGTGCTGGCGTTCGCAGCCGTGCCGATCGCGCTCTCGCTCGCGGCGTGGCCGGTGAAGCTCGCGCTCTACGGCGGCGACTGGTTCCACACCGGCGGGCGCGACACCGGCGACGGCGGCCTCGCGTTCGACCTGATCCAGCTCGCGTTCTTCGCCTGGTCGGCCTTCCTCTTGGTCGCCGGCGTCCGCGCCGTGCACGGCTGGACGTGGGGCCGGGCCGCGGCCGCCTGCGCGTTCGCCGTGGTTGCGCCCGTCGTCGTCACGCTCTTGCTGCGAGCGGCTTAGTTCTCAGACCGGCAGCTCCGCGAGCGACAACTCGAACTGGGCGAGCTCCTCCTCCGACATCGCATAGGTGTGCTTCTGCTCGGGGAACGTCCCGTCGCGGACCTCGCTCGCATACTCCTCGACGGCCGCCGTGATCGTGGGCGCGAGCTCTGCGTACTGCTTGACGAACCGCGGGGCGCGGCCCGCGTAGAGCCCGAGGAGGTCGTGCCAGACGAGCACCTGTCCGTCGCAATCCGCGCCGGCGCCGATCCCGATCGTCGGGATCTCGAGCGCTTCGGTGATGCGGGCCGCGACCGGTGACGGAACCGCCTCGAGCACGATCGAGAAACACCCGGCAGCTTGGAGCGCGAGGGCGTCCTCGACCAGCTGCACCGCCTTGGCGGCGCTGCGACCCTGGGCCTTGAAGCCGCCGAGCATCGTCGCCGTCTGCGGCGTCAGTCCGATGTGGCCCATCACGGGGATGCCGGCACCCGTGAGCGCGCGGACGCGGGAGAGCATCGGCCCGGCGCCCTCGAGCTTGACCGTGTCCGCGTGCGCCTCCTTGACGAACCGAATCGCCGTCGCGAGCGCCTGCTCGTCCGAGACCTGGTACGAACCGAACGGAAGGTCGGCGACGACGAGCGGCCGCTGTGCGCCGCGCGTCACGGCGCGCGTGAGGATGATCATCTCGTCCGTCGTCGCCGGAACGGTCGAGTCGTGCCCGAGCACGACCATCGCCGCCGAGTCACCGACGAGGATCAGGTCGACGCCGGCGGCGTCGGCGATCCGCCCGGACGGCGCGTCGTACGCGGTGATCATCACGATGCGGTCGCCGCGGCGCTTCATCTCCGCGACCTCGGGAAGCGGAAGCTTGCCGGGAGCCGGCGTGCCGGGTGCGCCCTTGCGGGGACGGGTGGTCATGCTGTGTCTCCTTCCGAGAGCGGGACGTTGTCGATCAGTCGTACGCTGTCGATCAAGCGCACCGTGCCGACGCGTGCTGCGATGGCAAGGGTTGGCCCGTCGAGGTCCGCGACCGCGACGTACTCGGGCTCGACTCCGGCGGAAGCGAGCACGGCGCGCGCTTCCTGCTCGTCGCGCGTCGCGAGCGCCCGCGCGATTGCGCGCGCACGCGTCCGCTCCTCGGGGCTCAGCCGTTCGTTGCGGGACGACAGGGCGAGGCCGTCGCTGTCGCGCACGGTGTCGACGACGCGGATCTCGACGCCGACATTCAGATCGCGCACAAGCTGCTTGACGACGGCGACCTGCTGCGCGTCCTTGCGCCCGAACCACGCGATCTGCGGTCGCACGACGTTGAAGAGCTTGAGGCAGACGGTTGCGACGCCGCGGAAGTGCCCGGGCCGGTGCGCTTCTTCGAGGCCCGCCGCCGCGCCTTCGGGCACGACCCACGTCGCGAACCCCTGTGGATACATCTCGGCCGTCGAGGGCGCAAAGACGACGTCGACGCCCTCGGCCGCCGCCACCGCCGCGTCGCGCTCGAGGTCGCGTGGGTACGCGTGGAGATCGGCGTCGTCGGAGAACTGCACCGGGTTGACGAAGACGCTCGCGACGAGCACGTCACAGGCACCGCGAGCGGCCCGGAAGAGCGCGTTGTGACCCGCATGGAGCGCGCCCATCGTCGGCACGAGGCCCACGACGCCGTGGCGCGGCAGGTCGAGCTCCGGGATCGACCGGACGACGATCACGCGCGGGTCGCCTCGGCGAGCGCCTCGTAGGCCGCCTCGAACTGCGAGCCCTGGAGCGCGGCGCGGTGTCGTTCGACGGTCTCCCAGTCACCGCGCGAGATCGGCCCGGTCAACTCGAAGCCGTTCTCGATCGTGCGCGTCATCAGCGGCACGAGCGCCTGCGGCGGCGCGCCCGCCTCCTCGAGCAGCTCGGCGGCAGCGCGATAGAGCGTGACGAGGAAGTTCGAGGCGATCGACGCGCCCGCGTGGTAGCTGGCGCGTCTTTCGTCCGCGAGCTCGAACGCGCGCAATCCGAGCGTCTCGGCGAGCCAACGCGCCCGTGCGAGCGCCTCGTCGGACTCCGCCGTGAGCGCACCCCACGCGCCGTCCAGTTGCTCCGGCCCGCGCGCCGCCGCGAACTTCTGCAGGGGGTGCTCCGAGAAGCGGCGCGTGTGCGGGTCGAGCGCGGCGAGCGGCGTGCCGCCC
>JABFWJ010000309.1 GCA_013362295.1 Thermoleophilia bacterium | reverse complement strand
ATCACCGGCAGCGCGCCGAGCGCGAGCGTCGCGTTCGCCGTCTCGTTCATGACGACGTAGTTCGTGATCTGGTGGACGAGCGGCTTCGCGTCGCGCAGCCGTCGCAGCGAGTCTCCTGCGTTCACGTTCTTCCTTTCACGTCGAGGACATCGACCGGGCCGTCTCCGGCACCGAGCTCTTGACGACCGGTTCGGACCGCGCCGGTCGCGGCCGACGCGGCGCCGCGCGCGGCCGCTTCGAGCGGCAGGCCGCGGGCGAGTAGCGCCGCGAGCGTCGCGGAATGCGTGCAGCCGGCGCCGTGTGTCGCAGGGACGGCGAGCCGCTCCACCTCGATCTCGACGTGACGCACGCCGTCGAAGAGGTGGTCGACGGGCTCGCCGTGGCCGCCGGTCACGATCGCTGCCGGCGCGCCGAGCGCGACGAGCCGTTCCGCGAGCCCGCTCCGAGAAAGTGTTGAGTCAACACAAAGTGCGCGCGCCTCGGCGAGGTTCGGCGTGACGACGGTCGCGAGGGGGAAGAGGCGCGCCACGAGCGCCTCGACGGCGTCGTCCTCGAGCAGCCGCGCGCCGGACGAGGCGATCATGACCGGGTCGACGACCAGCGGGACGCGATTCGCCGCGAGGAAGTCCGCGACCGCGTCGACCACCCGGCGGGAGAAGAGCATCCCGGTCTTCGCGGCATCGACGCCGATGTCGGAGAACACCGCCTCCAGCTGGGCCGCGACGAACTCGGCCGGGGCCTCGTGCACCGCGGTCACCCCGACGGTGTTCTGGGCGGTCAGCGCCACGATCGCCGACATCCCGTGCGCGCCCGCGGCGGCAAAGGCCTTCAGATCGGCCTGAATGCCTGCTCCGCCTCCGCTGTCGGAGCCGGCGATCGTCAAGACGCGCGGAACTGCCATTGCTCCCTTCGCCGGTCCTAACCGGATCAGGTTCGACGGGTGTGATCTCAGCCCCAGGAGGGGCACCCCGGTACGTCGAGGCTAGCATCGGCGCGATGGGCGAAGCTCGGTACGACGGACTGGCGGAATGGTTCGATCGCGAGTTCGCGACCGGGCCCCGCGCGGCCGGGCCCCGCGCGGCGCTCACGCGGCTGCTCGGCGCCGGCGAGGGGCGCCTGCTCGACGTCGGGTGCGGAACCGGCTCGTTCAGTGCGGCGCTCGCCGAATTGGGCTGGCGTGTCACGGGCGTCGACATCTCGGAGGACCAGCTGCGCCTCGCCCGCGAGCGCGGAGTCGAGGTCGTGCGGGCGGACGCGGCCGATCTCCCCTTCGACGACCTCAGCTTCGACGCCGCCGTGTCGACGTGGACGCACACCGACGTCGACGATCTCGGAGCCGTGCTCGCCGAGGTCGCACGCGTCCTCCGACCGCGCGCGCCGTTCGTCTACATCGGCGCCCATCCGTGCTTCGTCGGACCGCACTCACGCTTCGTCGGGGCCGTCGGCGTTCCGGAGCTGCACCCCGGCTATCGCAGCACCAGGCGCTACTTCGAGGGCCCGGCGATCAGCGCCGAGGGTCTCCGCGCACGGGTGGGCGCGACGCACCTTCCGTTGAGCTCGTTCCTCCAGGCATTCCTCGACGCCGGATTCGCGCTCGAGCGGATCGAGGAAGACGAGCGCGGCGAATATCCCCACGTCCTCGCGCTTCGCTTCCGCCGATGAGCGTCGACGTCCTGCGCTGGGAAGGGCTGCTGCAGGGCGAGGAGGTCGCGCACCTCACGACGGAGCCCGAGCGCGATGCGCGCTTCGCGCCGCTCCCGGACGACCTCGATCCGCGGGTGCGCGGGGCGATCGGCGTGCCGCAGCTCTACGCCCACCAGCGCGCCGTCTGGGACGCCGCCGCACGCGTCGAGCACGTCGTCGTCACCACCGGCACCGCGTCGGGGAAGACGCTCGCGTTCAACCTGCCGGTGCTCCACGAGCTCGCCGGGCAGCCGAAGTCGCGGGCGCTTTACCTCTACCCGACGAAGGCGCTCGCCCAGGACCAGTTCAGGACGCTGGCCGGCTACCGCGTGCCGCGCCTCAAGCCGGCGATCTACGACGGGGACACGCCGACCGAGCAGCGGTGGCAGATCCGCAAATGGTCGAACGTGATCCTTACGAACCCGGACATGGTGCACATCGGGTTGCTGCCGAACCACGATCGGTGGGGCGACGTGCTCGCGAATCTTCGCTACGTCGTCGTCGACGAGGCGCACGTCTACCGCGGCGTCTTCGGCTCGCACGTGGCGAATGTGCTGCGCCGCCTGCGGCGGCTCGCCGGCGTGTACGGCTCCATGCCGCAGTTCCTGCTCGCGTCGGCGACGATCTCGAACCCGGGCGAGCTCGGCGCGTCGCTGCTCGGCGTCCCGGTCACGGTGATCGGCGACGACGCCGCTCCGCGCGCGGAGCGCACGATCCTGCTCTGGAACCCGCCGCTGATCGACGGCGAGCTGGGGCTGCGCGGCTCGGCGCTGGCCGAGGCGGCGAAGCTGCAGGCGTCGTTCGTCGAGCGCGGGCTGCGCACGCTGACGTTCGCCAAGAGCCGCAAGGCGGCCGAGCTGATCCACCGCTTCACCGCGGAGCGGCTCGGCGACGACTCGCAGCTCTCGCCCTACCGGGCCGGATATACCGCGCAACAGCGGCGCGAGATCGAGCGGCGGCTCTCGGAGGGCGAGCTGCTCGGCGTGTCGGCCACGAACGCGCTCGAGCTCGGGATCGACGTCGGCCTGCTCGACGCGGTCATCTCGGTCGGGTTCCCGGGCACCGTTGCGTCGCTGCGCCAGCAGTGGGGCCGAGCCGGGCGGCGCGGCCACGGGCTGGCGGTGCTGGTCGCCAGCGAGGACGGCGTCGACCAGTTCTTCATGCGCGAGCCCGACAAGCTGCTCGGCCGCCGCGTCGAGGCCGCGATCCTCGACCACGCGAACCCGCGCGTCCTCGCCGGGCACGTGCGCTCGGCGGCGTACGAAGCGCCGCTCACCGACGACGACGCGGCTGTGCTCGGACCGGAGGCGCTCGCTGCCGCGCGACGAGACGACAAGCTGAAGCACACACCCGCCGGCATCGTGTGGGCGGGCCGCGAGCACCCGGCCGCCCGGGTGTCGCTGCGCTCGGCGGAGCCGGACGCACTCAGCATCGTCGACGGCAGCACCGGCGCGGTGCTCGGGATCGTCGAGCGCTCCCGCGCGTATTCGACGGTTCACGAGGGAGCCGTCTACCTGCATCTCGGCGAGTCGTACCTCGTACGCGAGCTGAACCTCGACACGATGTACGCCGTGGTCGAGCCGTTCAACGGCAACTGGTACACGCAGGCAAAGAAGGAGACGCTGACGCAGATCGTGGAGCCGCGCCGCGTCGAGTGGCGCCTCGGCCTGGAGCTCACGTTTGGCGAGATCGAGGTCACCGAGCAGGTCGTGGCCTACGAACGGAAGACGCTCGCATCGCAGGAGCGCATCGAGCTCGTCCCGCTCGAGTTGCCGCCGACGACGTTCGCGACGGAGGCGATCTGGTACCTCCCGGAGCCGCACCAGCTCGCGGAGCTCGACGAGATGCCGCGCCTGCTCGGGACGCTGCACGCGGCCGAGCACGCGATGATCGCGATCCTGCCGCTCTGGGCGATGTGCGACCGCTGGGACATCGGCGGCCTCTCGACGAACATCCATCCGGAGACCGGCCGCCCGACCGTGTTCATCTACGACGGGCACCCCGGCGGCGTCGGGATCACGGAGCGCGGGTTCGACCAGTTCGAGGGCTGGGTCGCCGACACCGCCGCGATGATCCGCGGCTGTCCGTGCTCCAACGGCTGCCCGTCGTGCGTCCAGAGCCCGAAGTGCGGGAACCTGAACGACATGCTCGACAAGAGCGGCGCGCTGACGTTCCTCGAGCGGCTGCGGTGAACATCCGCCCGCTGCAGCCCGGCGAAGCGGAGCGCGTGATCGCGGCCGGGCTGGGCCTCGCGCGCCTGCCGCGCGGCGACGGAAGCTTCTACCTCGTGGCCTGGGAGGCGGACGAGCCGCTCGGCCACGCGCACCTCTCGCTGACCGACCCGCCAGAGCTGCAGGACGTCGCGGTGCTGCCCGTACACCGGCGCCGCGGCGTCGCGACCGCGCTGACGCGCGCCGCCGAGCGGGAGGCGGCGGCACGGGGCCACTCGATCCTCACCATCACGGTGAGCGTCGACAACGAGGCCGCGCAGGCGCTCTACCGGTCGCTCGGTTACCGCGATTCGGGCCGCCCGCCGCAGCGCGTCCGGGGGACCGTGCAGATTCGCAGCGGGCCGCTCGAGGTCGACGACACGCTGCTCACGTGGCAGCGTGACGTGTCGTCGACGTGACTGTCGATTTCGCCACAGCCCGTTCGTCGTACAGGAAACGACGACCCAAGGAGGGTAACGTGAAGTACGCACTCCTCATCTATCCGAACGACACCGAGTGGGACAGCCTCTCGGAGGACGAGCAGAAGGCGATCTACGGTGAGTACTTCGCCGTCTCCGAGACGCCGGGCGTCGTCGGGGGCCAGGAGCTGCAGCCGGCGGACACGGCGACGACCGTGCGGGTGAGCAACGGCAGCACGCTGACGACCGACGGCCCGTTTGCCGAGACGAAGGAGGCGCTCGGCGGCTTCTTCCTTTTCGAGGCGAACGATCTCGACGCTGCGATCGAGATCGCCGCACGCATCCCCGCAGCGCGCCGCGGCGGCGCGGTCGAGGTACGCCCGGTGGTGGAGAGGTAGCACCTGCTCGAGCAGGTCTTTCGCGACGAGTGGGGCCGCGTGCTCGCGACCCTGATCGGCTTCCTCGGCGACTTCGACCTCGCCGAGGAAGCCGCGCAGGAGGCCTTCGCGATCGCGGCCGAGCGGTGGCCGCGCGACGGGGTCCCCTCGAACCCGGGCGCGTGGCTCACCACGACGGCACGGAACCGGGCTGTCGACCGGCTGCGCCGCGACCGGACGCTCGCCGTCAAGACGAAACTCCTCGAGGTGCCGGTGGCAGTGGAGGACCACGTGGACGAGACGACGTTCCCGGACGAGCGGCTGGAGCTGATCTTCACGTGCTGCCATCCCGCGCTCGGGCTCGACGCGCAGGTGGCGCTCACGCTCCGCACGCTGGGCGGCCTCACCACCGACGAGATCGCGCGTGCCTTCCTCGTCCCGGAGCCGACGATGGCGCAGCGGCTCGTGCGCGCCAAGCGGAAGATCGCGACCGCAGGGATCCCGTTCCGCATCCCGGCCGACCATCTGCTTCCGGACCGGCTCGCTGCCGTCCTCGCCGTCGTCTACCTCATCTTCAACGAGGGGTACGGCGGCCGCGGCGAGCTTGCCGAGGAGGCGATCAGACTCGGCCGCGCGCTCGCGGAGCTGATGCCCGACGAGCCCGAGGCGCAGGCGCTCCTCGCGCTCATGCTGCTCCACGACGCACGGCGAGAGGCCCGTCTGCGCGACGGCGAGCTCGTGCTGCTCGAAGACCAGGACCGCACGGTGTGGGACGCGGCGCAGATCGAAGAGGGCCGCGCCGTGCTCGGACGCGCGCTCGCGTTGCAGGGCCGCGGCCCGTATCTCGTCCAAGCGGCGATCGCCTCGCTGCACGCGGACGAGCCGCGCGACTGGCGGCAGATTGCCGTGCTCTACGGAGAGCTCGCACGGCTCACGCGGTCGCCGGTCGTCGAGCTGAACCGCGCGGTCGCGGTCGCGGAAGCCGAAGGACCGGCCGCCGGGCTCGCGATCGTCGACCGGCTCGCACTCGACAACTACCGCTACTTCCATTCCGCGCGCGCCGCCTTCCTCCGGCGGCTCGACCGCGGCGACGAGGCGCGCGCCGCCTACGAGCGGGCCCTGGCACTTGCGACGGCCGAGCACGAGCGCCGCTTCCTGCGGCGGCGGATCGCGGAGCTGGCGGCCGGCTGACGTAGGTTTCCGGGCGTGCGGGCCCGGAAGTTGCTCCTCTTCGGGATCGTCGGTGCGCTCAGCCTCACCGCGGCGGTCGCCGTCGTCGTCCTGCTCGCAGGCGGCTTCGACGACACGTCGTGGCGCATCCTCGCCACCACGTCCGCGCTCTCGTTCTTCGGCCTCCTCGGCGTGCCGGCGGGGATGCTGCTCGAGCGCGGCCGCGCGGTCGCGCTGGCGCGCGCGAGCGCCGCACTGACGCTCGTCACGTTCGTGCTGACGCTGCTCGTCGTGTGGCGTCACTGGTCGGAGGGCGTCGGGAAGACGTGGGGCGTGCTGCTCACGCTGGCCGTGGCGGCTGCGCAGGCCGCCGCGGTCGAGGCACGCCGCCGCGACACCGACACGCCGGTGATCGCCGGACTCGTCGCCGGCTCGATGGTGACCGGCTCGGTGCTCGCCGCGCTGGGAGTGGTCGCGATCCTCACGGAGATCGACGACCACGCGTTCTACCGCGTGCTGGGAGCGATCGCGGTCGTCGACGTTCTCCTGATCACGGTCGCAGCCGTGCTGCGGCGCGGGGTCGGCCCGATCGCCCAGACGTACAGCGTGCGCGTGGACGGCCTCCTCGTCGAGGCGCCCGGCCGCGACTTCGCGGCGGCCGCGGCGGCGGCGATCCGGGAGGCCGAACGGGACGGCACGAAGGTCCGGCGGGTCGAGCGCGCGTGATCGAGCGGATCCATGCGTTCCGCGCGGCGCTGCAGAACGCCGCGGCCGAGCGACGCGTGCCGACGGAGCACGGAGAGGGGCTGTTCACGCCGTCGCTGCGCGAGGTGTACGACCTGAACTACCTCCGAGCGGAGCACCCGGCACCGGCCGCGGCGCTGATCGCCGAGACGGAGGGCGTGATGGAGGACTTCTTCCATGCGCGCGTGATCGTCGAGCGGGCGGACGACGCCGGCGCAGCTGCCTTCCGGGCGCGCGGCTGGACGGTCACGCCGCACGTGATCATGGTGCGCACGCGCCGGCCCGACCGGCGCGTGGACACGAGCATGGTGCGCGAGGTCCGCTTCGACGAGCTCGTCGCCGCCCGCCGCGCGGTGACGCTCGGCGAGCCGTGGGGCGACGCGGACCTGTCGTCATTGCTCAACGACGCGAAGCAGGTGATCATGCGCGCCGTCCCGACGCGCTTCTATGCCGCGACGGCCGGCGGCGAGATCGCCGCGTACTGCGAGGTGCGCAGTAGCGGGGGCGTCGCGCAGATCGAGGACGTGAACACGCTCGAGCAGTTCCGCGGCCGCGGTCTCGGCCGCGCCGTCGTCCAGCATGCGGCCGACCGGGCCGAGTCGTCGAACGACCTCGTCTTCCTGGAGGCGCTCGCCGACGACTGGCCGCGCGACCTCTACCGGAGGCTCGGCTTCGACGTCGTCGGCGAGCGCCACTTCAACACCCGTTTCCCGAGCCCGCTCACGCGGCTCCGGCTGCGCACGCCGCGGCTCGAGCTCCGGCTGGGGACACGCGCGGAGCTGCGCGCGCTCGCAGATGTGGCGCGCGCCGGCATCCACGACCCCGACGTCATGCCCTTCGAGTTTCCGTGGACCGATTCACTCGACGAGGCGTCCTTCGTCGCCTTCCACGAGCAGGCGCTGGCACACGCGCAGCCGGACGACTGGCAGCTGAACCTGCTCGCCTTCCATCGCGGTCGCGTGATCGGCACGCAGGGGATCGGCGCCGAGCGGTTCGCCCAGCGGCGCACCGTCGCCACCGGGTCGTGGCTCGGCCGCGCGTGGCAGGGGCAGGGGCTCGGGACGGAGATGCGCGCGGCCGTCCTGCAGTTCGCGTTCGCGGGCCTCGGCGCCGAGGTCGCGCGGTCGGGCGCGATCGCCGGCAACCCGCAGTCGCTCGCCGTCTCGCGGAAGCTCGGCTACGAGGTCGTCGGCTCCCACACGGTCAGCCCACGGGGCGTGCCGGTCGAGCACACCGACATCGAGCTGCGGCGCGAGCAGTTTCGCTCGCCCGTGCCCGTCGAGATCGTCGCGCTGGAACACCTGCTGCCACTCTTCGGTGCGGGATGAACCGGCGCGCTTCGCCGCAGCTCGTGGTGGACGGGGTGCGGTCGCTGACGTAGGCTCGCGCCGACGAGTTCAGCGAAGAGGAGGGCAGACCATGACGATGCGGCTGCCCCGCCCGCGGCACGGGGATCCTCTCGACACGACGCAGGAGCTGCGAGCGCTCGCTGCAACCGTCCTCCAGGAGGACGTGGAGACCCTGGCGCGCACGACGGACTATCTGCGGCGGTCGTACCGCGTGGTCTTCGTCGGCTACGTCGCGATGATGATCTTCGGCGTCGGCGCGATCGTCGCCGCCTTCGTCAAGGGACTCACCGCGAACAGCATCGGCGACGCCGCCGCTGCGATCGGCCTCGCCGGGCTGACGGTCGGCATCTTCGTGGCGTTTTTCGTGCAGCGGCCGTCCGCAGCCCTCGAGCGGAACGCGATCTTCATGCCGTGGGTCTCGATCGTGCTCACGACGTTCTGGACGCGGATGCTCTACCTCGACGACCCGGCGACGCTCGACGCGAAGCTCGGCCACGCTGCGAAAGAGGCGTCGGACGAGCTGAGCGCGATCGCGCTGCGTTATGCGGTGATCGACGGCAAGGAGCTTGCGGTCGCCAAGGAGGCTGCCAGGACGAGGCCTAGACCAGCTTCCTGAGCGCTCGTGTCAGCGACTGGCGCGTCGTCAGCAGCGGGGCGTACACGTCGCCGAGCGTGCGCACGCGCTCGAGCACGACCGGCATCGTGTAGATCGACGGGTTGAGCTTGTCGTGCACCTCGTCCCAGGCGAGCGGCGTCGAGACGGGCGCGCCCGGCTTCGGCCGCACCGAGTACACGGACGCGATCGTCTTGCCCTCGCCGTTCTGGTTCGCGTCGATCAGCACGCCGCGGCGCTTCGCCTTCGACCACTCGGTCGTCGCGAGCTTTGGATGCGCCCGCGCGATCGCGCCGGCAACGTGCTCGGAGAAGCGGCGCGTGTCCTCGTACGTCGAGCGCCGGTCGACCGGGACGAGGACGTGGAACCCCTTGCCGCCCGACGTCTTCGGGAAGGACGCGAGCTCGAGCGCGTCGAGGAGCTCCTTGAGGATCAGGGCGACCTCGATCGTCTGGGACCACGGCACCTCGGGCGTCGGGTCGAGATCGAAGAGCACGAAGTCGGGCCGGTCGGGCTTGTCGATGCGCGAGTACCACGTGTTCATGTCGATGCAGCCCATGTTCACCATCCAGAGCAGCGCGAGCTCGTCGTTCACGACCGGGAACTCGACCCATTTCTTCGCACGCGGCTTCTCACGCGTCGAGACGAGCGCTCGGTAGCGGGGAATCCATTCCGGCATGTGCTTCGGCGCGTCCTTCTGGAAGAACGCCTTGCCGTAGGCACCATCCGGATAGCGCCGCATGGTGAACGGCCGGTTCTTCAGGTGCGGAACGATCACCTCCGCGATGTCGTGGTAGTAGCGCAGGAGGTCGCCCTTCGTGATTCCCTCGTCGGGCCAGAAGGGTTTGTCGAGATTCGAGAGCCGCAGCTCGCGCTTGCCCTTGCGGATCGCCTCGGGCAGCGGGCGGTCGGCGGTCACCTCGGCCGCCTCCTTGTCCTCGCGAATGCCGAGGTAGGCGGGGTGGCGGAGATGCCCGTCGTGCGTCCATTCGCCGAACCGGACCTGCGCGACGAGCTTGGGCTCGACCCACTGCACGTCGCCCTTGCGCACCCGCGGCATCTTCGGCACCGACGGGAACGGCGGCGCGTCGCGGTGCAGCGGCCTGAGCAGCTTCAGGAGCTTGCCGATCTCGGCGTCGTTGAAGCCGGTACCGACGTTGCCGACGTACCGCAGATGGTCGCCTTCGTTCACGGCGAGGACGAGCGAGCCGAACGTCTCGGCGCGCCGCCCGGAGCCGCGCGTGTACCCGGCGACGACGAACTCCTCGTTGTTCTCGGTCTTGATCTTCAGCCAGTCGCGCGTGCGCCTGCCCGGCTTGTACTGGCTGCTCGCCCGCTTGGAGATGATCCCCTCCAGCCCCTGCTCCCGCGCGACGGAGAACAGCGTGTCGCCGTCCTCGAAGTGCTCCGAGTACGACACCGTCTTGACACGGCCGTCGAGCAGGTCGTTCAGCTGAGCCTTACGTTCCCGGAGCGGCTCGTCGATGTGCGGCTCGCCGTCGAGCTCGAGCAGGTCGAACGTGTAGTAGACGAGCGGTCCCGAGCCTTGCTGCAGCTCCGAGAAGCTCGTCCTGCCGCTCGGATCGATGCGGCAGACCTCGCCGTCGAGCACGGCGTTCGGGGTCTTCACGGCCTTGACGATCGCCTTCGCGATGTCGGGGAAGCGCCCGGTGAGGTCGTTGGCGTTTCGCGAGACGAGCTTGCACTCGCCGCCGCGGATGTACGCGATCGCGCGATAGCCGTCGAACTTCACCTCGTGCACCCAGTCCTCTCCGTGCGGGACGTGCGTGTCGGGCGTGGCGAGCATCGGCGCGTACGTGTGTTGCACGACCTCGGCCGCGTCGTCGCCGTCGTGGCCCTTGATCAGCAGCCAGTTCTGCTCCTTGCCGTCCAGGTGCGCCGGCACGAGCGACCAGCGGCCCTGCAGCCTTTTGCCGTGCAGCTCGAACGTCAGCTGGCCGTTCCGCTTCTCCTCCAGCAGCTCGTACGTCCCGTTGTCGAAGATCTCGACCGAGCCCGCGCCGTATTGCCCCTGCGGGATCTCGCCGTGGAACTTCGCGTACTCGAGCGGGTGGTCCTCGACGTGGACCGCGAGCGCCTTCGCTCCCGGTTCGAGCGGCACGCCCTTCGGGACCGCCCACGATGCGAGCGCGCCGTCCCGCTCGAGCCGGAAGTCGTAGTGCAGGCGCCGTGCGTCGTGCCGCTGCACCACGAAGATCGGCTCCCGGCCGCGCTTCTTCGAGCCGAACGGCTCCGGTGTCTTCTTCGGATCGCGCTTCTTGCGGTACTCGCTGAGGCTCACGAGCGGTTGGATGTGGATTTGGGTGTGCGCGGGGATGGCTCAGAGCAAGCAGGTCGCACGGGTCGGGCGCAGGGCATAGCGGTGCCTACGTACAAGCCCGAACCGGGCGAGATGCGCAGTGTCTGAGCCACCAGCCGAGAATGCCCGAAATCCACATTCAGCCGCTAGGAAGCTTTACGCGCTGCGGTCTTCTTGCGGGCGGAGGTCTTCTTCCGCGACGCCGTCTTCTTACTTGCGCTTCCGCGCGAGCGGGAGCGCTTCTTCGTGGCGGCGACCGACTGGCGCAGCGCCTCCATCAGGTCGACGACCTCGCCACCCGCCTCCGCACTCGGCTCCGGCAGCGGCTTGCCCTTCGCCTTCTTCTCGAGTAGCGCGAGCAGCTCGTTGCGGTAACGGTCGTGGTACTTCTCGGGATCCCACTTTGCAGCGAGGTTCTCGATCAGCGTCTTCGCCATCTCGACCTCCTGCGCACGCACCTGCGGCTTCGGCGCCTCCTCCGGCTGCCGCACCTCGTCTGCGTAGTACATCGTCTCGAGCACGAGTGTGTCGTTGACCGGCCGGACCGCGGCGAGGTGCTGCTTGTTGCGGATCACGACCTTCGCGATCGCGACACGGCTGGTGTCCTCCAGCGCCTTCACGAGCAGGCGGTACGGCTTCTCGGCGCCCTCCTGCGGCAGCAGGTAATAGCCCTTGCGGAAGTAGAGCGGATCGATCTCCTCGATCGAGACGAAGTCGCAGATGTCGATCGCGTGGGTCAGTTCGACGTCGAGCCGGTCGATGTCCTCGTCCTCCAGCTCGACGAAGCGGCCCTTGGAAACCTCGAAGCCGCGGATGATCTCCTCGGCCGGGACGCTCTCGCCCGTCTCCTTGTTCACCTTGTCGTAGCCGATCGGACTCATGTCCCGCCGGTCGAGGAAGTGGAACTTCAACTCCTTCGACTCGGTCGCGGGGAACATCCGGACGGGCACCGAGACGAGCCCGAAGGAGATCACGCCGGACCAGATCGCGCGGGGCACGTCGGGTCTTTTTCCACAGGTTCGGTGCAGACAAACGAGGTTTCAGGGCGCATGGGCCTGGACAAGATCCGTCCGAGCTTCTCCACCTGACGGGGGGTTAGGCGCTCGGGGCCCGCTGCACGGCGGGCCTCGACGCGTTTCGGGGCCCATCCGTGCCCGTTGAAAACCCTGTGGACAGTGTGGAAAGGGAGATCTTTGTGCCGTTCGGCACGCGCTGCTCAGGCGAAGACGCCCATGCCCCGGAACTTCGCCCTGCGCCGGCGCCGCAGCTCCTCGCCCGGGGTGTCCTCGAGCTCCTCGAGGGCTTCCACCAGGGCCGCCCTGAGCAGGAGGGCCGCCGCATCGTGGTCGTTCTGAGCTCCGCCCTCCGGCTCGGCCACCACACCGTCGATCACGCCGAGCTCGAGGCAGTGGCGGGCGTCCGGCTTGAACGCGGCGGCGGCCTTCTTGGCCTCGCCGGCGTCCCGCCAGAGGATCGCGGCGCAGCCCTCCGGCGTGATCACGGAGTAGATCGCGTTCTCCTGCATCAGGACACGGTCCGCGACCGCGATTGCCACCGCGCCACCGGAGCCGCCCTCGCCGATGATGCAGGCGACCGTCGGCACCGTCAGCCGGGCCATCTCGGCCTGGGAGCGCGCGATCGCCCCGCCCTGGCCGTGCTGCTCGGCGGCCACGCCCGGATACGCACCCGGCGTGTCGACGAGCGAGAGCACCGGAAAGCCGAAGCGCTCGGCGATCTCCATCACCCGGATCGCCTTGCCGTACCCCTCCGGATAGGCCATGCCGAACTGCCGGTCGAGCCGCTCCTTGACGTCGCGGCCCTTCTGGTGGCCGATCAGCGCGACGGTGCGCCCGTCGAGCTTGCCCAGGCCGGTCACGAGTGCGCCGTCGTCGGCGCGGCCGCGATCGCCGTGCAGCTCGAACCAGTCGTCGATGAAGCGTTCGACGTAGTCGAGCGTGTACGGGCGATCGGGATGGCGCGCCAGCTCGACCGAGCGCCAGATCGCCTCGTCGCTCGTGTCGGCCTGCAGACGCTCGAGCTGCCGCTCCAGCCGCTCGCTCTCGCCCTCGACGCGCGCGCCGCGCAGGAGCGGCAGCCGCGAGAGCCCGCTCAACCGCTGGCGGATCCGCACCTCCTGGTCGCGCTCGCTCACGCCACCGCCCCGAACAGCCGCAGGAGGCGCGTGATCTGTTCGAGCTGCTCCGCGCGCGGGACGATGGCGTCGACGTGGCCGAAGCGAAGGTTCTGCTCGGCGAGGCCGAAGTCGTCGGGCAGCTTCTCGCGCGTCGTCTGCTGCACGACGCGCGGGCCCGTGAACGCGATCAGCGCACCGGGCTCTGCGATCGTCACGTCTCCCAGCGACGCGAACGACGCAAGCACGCCGGCCGTCGTCGGGTGGGCCATGACGGTGATCATCGGGATGTACGCGTCGTGCAGGTCCTCGACCGCGCAGACGGTCTTCGGCAGCTGCATCAGCGACAGGATCCCCTCCTGCATGCGCGCCCCGCCCGACGACGTGACCGAGACGAGCGGCACGCCGCGCTCCACCGCCGAGTCGCACGCGCGCGAGAACTTCTCACCCACCGCGCTGCCCATCGATCCGCCCATGAACGTGAAGTCCATGACGGACAGCTCGACCGGATGCCCGTCGATCGTCGCCTGGCCGATCAGCGCCGCCTCGCCGAGGCCGGTGTTCAACTCGGCCTCGGACAGCCGCTCGGCGTAGGGCCGCAGGTCGAAGAAATCGAGCGGGTCCTCCGAACGCACGTCGGCCGCCTCCTCGACGAACGAGCCGGCGTCCGTGTACCACTCGATCCTGGCGCGGGCGCCCATCGGAAAGTGGTGACCGCAGTGGCCGCAGACCCAGAGCGTCGCCGCGAGCTCGTCGTTGCGGTAATGCGAGCCGCATTTCGGGCAGGTGTTCGGATGCGTCGTCTGCGCCGGTGGTGGAGCGTGCCTATGCTCGACCTGGACGTCGATCCGGGCCTCGGACATCGGTAGAGCTTAGACCGCTGCCGCGGCGGGCCGGTTACAGACCGAGTGCGTGGCCCAGGCGCGGCAGGGCCGCTTCGTTTCGAGCGGACGGGATCGCGCCCGTGAAGCCGGCACCGACGGGCCGCTTTATCCCTGCAAGGAGCGCCTCCAGCTCCGCAAGCGGGATGCCGTCCGGCTCCGGCATGAAGACGTCGAGCTGAGACGGTTCGATCACGTCGCAGTCGAGGGCGACGTACACGGCGTCCGGCAGCTCCCCCAGCTCGTTCCTGATCCCGGCTTCCTCGATGAACGCGGCTTCCGGCGGGTCGAGGTTGCGGGCGCCCAGCAGGACGACGTCCTCGGCCGCGACGTCGCCGGCGTCGATCAGCATCCGGAGCGGCATGCCCCAGGCGTTGCCCGACGGCGAGCTCTCGGGCGTGTTCAGATCGCCGTGCGCGTCGATCCAGACCACCCCCAGGCGTCCGTGGCGGTGCGCGAGCTCGCGCACCGCGCCGACGTGCGAGCAACAGCAACCGCCGAGGACGAGCGGCCGCGCGGGAAGCGCACGCGCGATCGCCTCGATCTGCGCGTCGAGCGTCTGCTCCTCGATCGCCGCCGCCTCCGGCCAAGGCAGCGCCATCCGCGCAGCAGCCGCCATCGTCTCGCCGCCGTCGCCCCACGCACGCGGCACGCGCAGCAGCCCCGCCGCGAACTCGCGACCGCAGGAGTGGCACTGGTAGTCGGAGCCGATCGCGACCGCCGTCAGCGTGTGACAGTCGGGGCACTTCGCGCGTAGCGCGCTCATTCGAATCCGCACTCCCACGTGTTCGCCTGCCGCAGCATGCGCATGCCGACGCGCTCGTAGAGGCGCGTCGCGCCCGTCGGGTTCTCGGCGTCGACCGAGAGCCGGACGTTGCGCCACCCGCGCGCATGCAGCACCGCAAAGGAGCGGCGCAACAGCGCCTCGCCGACACCGCGCCGGCGCCACGCCGGGCGAACAGCCAGCGAGCCGACCCAGCCGTAGCCGGGGTCGTCGGTGCGCTCCGGATAGTTGAGCGACGCGCCTGCGACCTCGTCACCGTCCCGCGCGACGAGCCAGAGGTCGGGATTGAAGTTGCGTGCCTTGACCGTGAACTCGCGCCAGTTCTCGATCGACTGCGGGTGGAAGTCCCAGTGGTCTGCGAACGCCTCCTGCACCGCCTCGAAGACCGCGCGCTCATCTTCGGGATGGCGATAGGGACGCAGCTCGATCCCGTCCGGGATCACGGGCTCCGGTGGCGCCTCGACGCCGAACTCGATTGCCATCGTCAGCGACGCGCGGAGCGGCCTGTAGCCACGCTTCCCGATGCGGTCTTCGAGGTCGTGACCGTCGGAGACGACCATCCGCACGCGTTTCGCGCCGATTGCACGCGCACGGTTCTCCGCCAGGTCGAGCGTCTCGTCCCAGAGGCCCGGCGCCGCCATGTCGACGTCGACCGACTCACCCTCTTCCCACACGTCGAAGTAGCCGACCACGCGATCGTCTTCGTCCACCACGACGAGCAGGTTCTCCGGCTTGAGCGCCTCATTCGCGAACCACTGCCCGATGTCGTCGCCGCCCAGGCGGCGCGCATCGCCCCACGCCTCGACGAACAGGCGCGCGACGTCGTCGGCGTCGTCCTCGCGCAGCTGCCTAAGCCGCAACGAGCTCATCGAGCGTCTCCGGGAGCGACAGCAGATCGGGAAGCTCGCGCGTCGGCGGTGCCGTCGCGGGCACGCCGGTCCGGTTGA
>JABFWJ010000401.1 GCA_013362295.1 Thermoleophilia bacterium | reverse complement strand
GGCGCTTCGAAGGCCGCCGTCGTCGCGCCGCCGACCTGCTCGGTGACCGTCGGCTGGCCGCTGCCGTTGAACGCGTCCCAGAGCGCCTGCTTGATGCGGTCGAGGTCGGCTGCGCCGGCCTGCGGCCAGAGGAACTTCTTCGAGAACGGATCCGTGTCCTGCGTCGGCGGATACGGGTGCAGGTTGAACTCGTCGAAGATCGGGGTCGTCCGGCCGGACGCCTTGTACGCATCGCCCATGTCCTTGATGAACCACACCGGCGAGTGGCTCGGGTTCGACGCCGCGTTCGCGTTGTCGTTGCCGCGCGAGGAGATCGCCGGCCCCCAGACGAGAGAATCCGGGCGCACGGCCTTCAGCGCATCGTACGACTGGGCGAGCGTGTGCTCGTAGTCGACCGCGCTCGCATCCTTGCCGCCCACGAACTGCGGCTGCCAGAAGCGGTTCACGTTCGGCTCGTTGCCGACGATGAAGTCCTTCACGTCCGGAAACGCCTGCCCGACGAGCGCGACGAAGGAGGCGAACTGCGCCTGGAGCTCCGGAGCGGCGCCGATCGCGTCCGGCCGGCTCGGGTAGAGCGCGAGGATCGGGCGGATGTTGTTCAGCTTGGCGCAGTCGATCGCGTCCTGGATGTTCTGCTGATACGGGATCGTCGCCGGTGCCGACGCGTCCCACTGAACGGTCAGGCGCAGATCCTGGTAGCCGATGTCCGTCGCCGACGTCCACCAGACGTCGCCGCATGGGTGGAACTTCGGCCAGTCGTCCGCCGCGCCGTACCGCATCGGGTCCGCGCCCGCCGAGCTCGTGACCACGAGCGCCGCCACGGCCAGCAGTGCCGCAAGGAATCTCTTCAACGTAGCCCTCTCTGTGACGTATCGATCTGACTAGCCCAATAGGGGTTCGATCGCGTCCACCAGCTTCCCTGCCCCGAAACGCACCGGATCGTCGGTCGGCAACCCGGTGTCCGCCTCGGTCTCCTCGACCGCCCTGCGTGCGGCCGCCTCGTCGAGCTCGCGGGTGTTGAGCGCGATCGCGCGCACAGTAGCGGGCCTTGCGAGGAGGCTCATGCGCGCGTGGAGGTCGGCCAGCTCCCCGAGGGGCGGGATCGGGAAGCGCTCGTCGTCCTCGACGAAGAGCTGTCCCGCCTTGTGGCAGAGCACGTAGCCGTGCGGCGCGGAGCCGTGGATCAGGCCGAGCGTGACGCCGGAATAGAACGGATGGAGGATCGAGCCCTGGCCTTCGACGAGCAGGAGCTCCCCGCCGCGCCCTACGCCCTCGACGACGAGTCGCTCGGCGGCGCCCGCGATGAAGTCGGAGACGACGGCGTCGACCGAGATGCCCCACCCCGCGATCGCCATCCCGGTCTGGCCGGTGGGCACGAACTCGCTCTTGATCCCTCGGCTGCGCGCCTCGCGGTCGAGCTCGAGCGAGACGGTCATCTTCCCGATCGCGCAGTCGGAGCCCACCGTCAGGAGGACGGTCGCGCCGTGCGTCAGGTTCGCGCCCGTCGGCACGTTCAGGCCGGGCGGGGCCTTGCGCAGGTCGCGAAGCTCCACGCCGTGCTCGCGGGCGAGCTCGACGAGCTCTGCGTCGTCCGAGACGAACTCGTGCAGACCGTTCTCGAGATCGAGGCCGGCACGGATCGAGTCCTTCAGCAGGTCGCGCCACTTCGGCGGGAAGCGTCCGCCCTGCGTCGCGACGCCGACGAGCGCGATCGTCGGCCCGTACTGCTGCGCCTCCTCGACGCTCCGCACGACCGGGAACCCGTCCTGCGTGTCGCCGTCCGCGCGCTCGGTGTCGAGGATCGCCACGATGTCCTCGGGCCGGTATCGGATGACGCCGCGAGCGGTCTTCCCGTAGTGAGGATCGGCGGACCGCCCCTCCGCGAGGATCAGGAGCCTACGCTCGTTCGACGCCAAGACCCGGACGGTCGGAGGGACGCTGCACTCCGTCGACGAAGCCGAGGCCCGGCCACGGGTCCTCGGCCAGCAGAAGGTTGCCGTCGAGGTCGACGTGGTCCATCAGGCTCGCGATCTGCGCACCCGCCGCGATCCCGAGGCCGGACTCGATCATGCACCCGAGCATCACGCCGAGTCCCAGCGCGCGCGCGGCGTATGCCATGCGAATTCCCTCGCGGATGCCGCCCGATTTCGCCAGCTTGATGTTGATGCCGTGCGCGCGTTCGGCACAGGCGGCGACGTCGGCGAGCGTGTGACAGTCCTCGTCGACGTAGATCGGGACCGGCGAGCGTTCCTTCAGCGCCGGCCCGTCGGGGTCGCCCGCCTGCAACGGCTGCTCGCAGTATTCGATACCGATTTGCGGAGCACCGAGCTGCGGGATGATCTCGAGCGCCTCGTCGAGCGTCCACGCCTCGTTGGCGTCGCACATCAGCGGTAGGTCGGTGACGTTGCGCACGGCACGGACGCGCTCGACGTCGAGGCCGTCGCGGCCGCCGAGCTTCAGCTTCAGCCGCTTGAACCCGCGGTCGGCGATCTTCTCGGTTCGCCGTCCCATGTCGTCGGGATCGCCGAGCCAGATCGTCCACGACGTCGGCGGGCCATCCGGCCGCATGCCGAGCAGGCGGTAGACCGGCAGTCCGGTCAGCTTCCCCTGCAGGTCGTGGAGCGCCGCGTCGACCGCGGACCGCGCCGCCTGCTCACCCGGCGGAAGACCGTCGAAGATCGCGTCGAGCGCGAACGGATCGTCACCGAGCTCGACCTGCTCCAGCCATTCGAGCGCAGACCCGGCCGACTCCTCGTAGCGCGCGATCGGTGCAGCCTCGCCGAACCCCGTCGCGCCGTCGTGGGCGATCTCGACCTGCACGACCTCGGCTTCGTCCTCGGAGCTGCGCGAGATCGTGAACGTCTCGGCGAGTCGCAGGATCGTCTTCTGTGCCCTCAACTGCACCGGGGCTACACTAGTGACCCCCGGCGCCCGTAGCTCAGGGGATAGAGCGTTCGCCTCCGGAGCGAAAGGTCGCAGGTTCGATTCCTGCCGGGCGCATCGTCGAAGGCGTTGGAGACAGCGCCTTTTTCGTGGACCGGCGTCGTCGCGGCGCTGCCGCGGATCGGCTCTTGCTTCTGCAAAGTTGCCCGGCTACAAGCGGCGCAGCCGGCGGTCGAGCTTGCGCCGCTCCGCGTACGCATCTGCGCTCTTCCTTCCTCCTCCGTCACAACGCACACGTTGCCGACACCACCGGACAGGGGACAACCACGGCGAGCGCGACCGGCCGACTTCGCTCTGACGGCCGGTGCTGGAATTCCTGACACACACGCTGCTGGCCGCCGTCGATGTTGAGCGTCCCGTTTAGGTTAGCCACACAGTGGTGTATAGTGACACCATGGGAAGGACGCAGATCTATCTGGGAAGCGACGAGCTCGAGCTTCTCGACCGCGTCGCACGCGTAACCGGCGCGTCGCGGTCCGAACTCGTACGGCGCGCTGTACGGAGCACCTTCGGGCGACCCACGAAGGCCGACAAGCTCCAAGCGCTCGCCGCGAGCGCCGGCTCCTGGCGCGGCCGCGGCTTCACCGGCAGCGAGTACGTGGACTCCGTTCGCGGAGATCTCGACGAACGCCTGGGTCGTCTCGGCCTCGAGTGAAGCTCCTCGACACGACGGTTGCCATCGACCACCTGCGGGGCGACCAGGCCGCAGTCGACCTCCTCAGGGACCTCGTCGAGAGCGACGAGACCCTCGCCGCCAGCGAGGTCGTTCGGTTCGAGCTCGTCGCGGGAGTCCGAGACGACGAGCTCCCGACGCTCGAGCAGTTCTTCTCTGCGGTCTCCTGGGTCGCGGTCGGCGAGGACGTCGCCCGTGCGGCGGGCGAGCTGGCGCGCAAGCACCGCCGGGCGCACAGTGGGATCGACGACGTCGACTACCTCATCGCCGCGACGGCGCTCCTTCTGGAGGCCGACCTTCTCACGACGAATGTGCGCCATTTCCCGATGCTTCCAGGCCTCCAGCCTCCGTACTGACGGTTTCGGCTACAGAAGCCGGGGTTCCTATGGCGCGGACACGACGGACGGGTCGGATTCGATCTCGCCAAGGAGGTCGACTTCTCGATCCACTCGACCCGCTGAGGATTCGTGGAAACAAGGGCAACTCTCCGCCAGACTCGCTGGAACAGACTTCGGGTTCCCGGAACTCGGAGAAGCACCGACTCAAGGAGCGAGACGATGATCAGTATCGAAGGTGTTCCGGAGAAGGGTGCGTCGCTTGATGTGTTCGAAGGCAGCTTGATCTACCCGATCCCGGGGCAGGAAAAGAACACCGTCGTGCTCGAGGACCGCGATGGCACGAATTTTCAACGCCTGACCGCGAAATCGGCGGAGCTTGAACTCAACGCGAAGACTGTCTTCAAGCTCTCTGACGTCAAGATCGACATCTTCGTTACCGACGCGCGCGTGGCGTTTGCGTGCAGCAAGTTCGAGAAAGGCGAGGGCTGGCTCCATGCGCACGGTGAGTACGGC
>JABFWJ010000288.1 GCA_013362295.1 Thermoleophilia bacterium | reverse complement strand
GTGCTCGACCGTGCCGCTGATCTCGCGGCCGCCGGCCGGGAGCACGGTGAGAACGTTCTGCTCCGGGTCGTACGCGGCGCGGACCGAATGAAACGCCGGAACGTCCTTGTTGTTGATCAGCCGGCCGGTGTCGCCGACGAGGAAGAATCGGCGGTCGCTCTCGACCCCACCCTCGCCGAGCCGGATCTCGTCGAGCTGCTCGAGCGCGAACGCCTTGACGGGCGTGCGGGAGATCCAGGCGACGCGTGCGCTCATTGCCCGAACGCTAGCTGCGAGGTGTACGGGCCCCGGCCGGTGAGCACCGCCGCGCCGGCGCGGGCGGCGAGATCGAGCGCGTGCGCGAGCGCGTCACCTCGCGCGAGCGCGAAGGCGAGCGCCGCCGCAAACGAGTCGCCGGCGCCGTACGTGTCGACGACCGGTCCCCGCGGCTCGACCGCGGCGAACGGCTCGCCGTTCGCGGTTCCGCCGTTCGGTCCGTCGGTGATCACCACCAGGCCCGCATCGAGCGAGCCGTCGTACTGCTCGCCGGGATCGTTCGCGCTTCCGATCAGCAAGTCGATCGGCACGCCGGCCTCGTGGAGCGTTCCCTGCTCGCGCAGCGTCGCCGCGAGGTAGCGCGCGCGGCGGGCGGCCCGGAGCGCGGCCGCGTCGCCGGAGATGAAGAAGACGAGGTCGTAGTCCTCGAGCGGCAGCGAGCCTCGCGGGAGCAGCTTGTCGCCGAGGACGATGATCGTGCGCTCCCCGCGGTCGTCGATCTGCGTCCAGGCACGCCTCGTCGTGGAGCGCCACGGATGCTGGACGTGGACGTCGACGCCGAGCTCGGCGAGCCGCCTGACGGCCGACCGGCCGGCGTCGTCCTCCCCGAACGCGGTGAAGAGCTCGCACCGGCCGGCGAGCAGGGCGAGCTGCCTGGCGACGACGGCACCGCCGCCGGCAGGCTCCGACCAGAGGTCGGTCGCATGGATGATCTCGCCCGCGGCCGGCCAGTGCGGGAGGCGCACGAACTCGACCCACTCAACGTGTCCCACGACGGCGGTACGCACCCTGCGCATCGTACGATCGGAGCGTGGAGTGGGACTGGACACGGCGGATCTTCGACCACGTCGACGTGTTCGCGTCCGACTACGCGGCCAGCGTCCGGTTCTACGAGACGGTCCTCGGCGTTCTCGGCGTGCCGAGGATCGCCGAGACGGACGAGTGGACGTGCTTCACGAACCTCAACGTCGTCGACCGGCGCCCCGCCACGACGAACCTCCATCTCTGCTTCATCGCCCGCTCCCGCGACGAGGTGGAACGGTTCCACGCAGGCGGCGTCGAGGCGGGATTCAGGTCGAACGGCGAGCCGGGCTACCGCGACTACGGGGCGGGCTACTACGCCGCGTACCTGCTCGATCCCGACGGGAACAACGTGGAAGCCCTCTATCGCGACGTCGGCAACATCGGCCACGGGCTCACCTGAGCGATCTCACAATCCGCGCCGGCCGCTCGTTGAACGGAATGATGGGGAGCGTGACACAGCCGATCCCGCCGTTCGAACGCTTCTACCTCGAGCATCGTTACGAGGTGCTCGGCTACCTGAGGCGGCTGCTCGGGCAGCGCGCGGAGGACGCGTGGCAGGAGACCTTCCTGCGCGCGCTACGCGCGTACAACCGGCTCCAGCACGCACGCAACCTACGTTCGTGGGTGTTCACGATCGCGACGAACGTCGCAATGGACGAGCTGCGCGTGAAGCCGCAGCCGCCTGCCGACGGCGTCACGGTCGCCGAGCTGAAGCGCGATGCGTTTCGAGAGCTCGAGCACCTGACCGGCGAACTCCCGCCGACCGAACGTGCGGCCGTCGTGCTCCGGTACGGCTACGACCTCCCCTACGCCCACATCGCCGACGCGCTCGGCTCGTCGGAGGAGGCGGCGCGCGCCGCCGCTTCGTCCGGCGTTCGCAGACTGAGGAGGACCAATGAACGTCACGCCTGATCTCGACACACGCTTCCGCGAGGCGGCCCTCCGCGAGGGGCTCGTCGACGTGCGCTACGACATCGTCGACTCCCCGGTCGGCGATCTCTTTCTCGCCGCAACCGAACGCGGGCTCTGCCGCATCTCGTACTGGCCCGAGGGGATGGAAGAGTCGCTCGCGCGCACATACGGGCCGCGGGTGCTCCGCTCGCCGCTCGACGACGTTCACCGGGAGCTCGACGAGTACTTCGAGGGGACCCGCCGCGAGTTCGACCTCCCGATCGACCTGCGCGTCGCGCCGTTCCACGCCGACGTGCTCGCGGAGCTCGCGCGCGTGCCCTACGGCCGCACGGAGACGTACGGCTCGCTGGCGGCGAAGGTCGGACGGCCGAAGGCGGCGCGGGCGGTCGGGACGGTGATGCACCACAATCCGATCCCGATCGTGCTCCCGTGCCACCGCATCGTCGGCGCCAACGGCTCGCTGACCGGGTACGCGGGAGGACTGGACGTG
This sequence comes from Thermoleophilia bacterium, assembly GCA_013362295.1. Taxonomy (GTDB): domain Bacteria; phylum Actinomycetota; class Thermoleophilia; order Gaiellales; family Gaiellaceae; genus PALSA-600. Next base: position 2,011 of record JABFWJ010000288.1, on the reverse strand, counting down.
AAGCTCCGCCTGTTGCAGCTCGAAGGTGCGATGCTCGTCTAGTTGCCGCAGCGGGTTGTCGTCGTCGGCGGGGGGTTCGGTGGCGTGCTCGCCGCACGCGGGCTCCGCCGCGCCGACGTCGACGTGACGCTCGTCGACCGGCAGAACTTCTACCTCTTCCAGCCGCTCGTCTACCAGGTCGCGACCGGCGCGCTTTCGTCGGCCGAGATCGCGGTCCCGCTGCGCCAGATCCTGCGCCGGCAGACCAACACCCGCGTGCTCCTCGGCGAGGTCGTCGGCTTCGATCTCGACGCGCGGCACGTCGTCGTCGACCACGTGCCGAACGGCGCGCGCGGCGTCGAGCTGCCGTACGACGTGCTGGTCGTGGCGGGCGGGGCCCGGTACTCGTACTTCGGGCACGACGAGTGGGCCCCGTACGCGCCGGAGCTGAAGTCGCTCGACGGCGCCCTCGACCTCCGCGACCGCATCCTGCTCGCGTTCGAGGCGGCGGACGCCGAGCACGACGAAGCGGCGCGCAGCGCCTGGCTGACCTTCGTCGTCGTCGGCGCCGGGCCGACCGGCGTCGAGATGGCCGGGCAGATCGCCGAGCTCGCCCACGCACTTCGCCGCGAGTTCCGCAACGTCGACACGCGCACGGCCCGCGTGCTGCTGATCGAAGCGACCGAGCATGTGCTCGGCGCGTTCCCGGACCCGCTGCCGCGCAAGGCGGAGCGACAGCTGCGTTCACTCGGCGTCACGGTGCTGCTCGGGACGACGGTCGTCGATATCGACGCAGCGTCGGTCGAGGTGCAGGAGCACTCGGGCGAGCGCAGACGCGTTCCCGCCCGCACGGCCGTGTGGGCCGCCGGCGTCACGGCTTCGGCGCTCGCCGGCAGGCTCGCGGAGGCCGCAGGCGGGGAGACCGATGGCGCCGGCCGGATCGTCGTCGAGCCCGACCTCACCGTGCCGGGCCGAAGCGACGTGTTTGCGCTCGGCGACATGGTCAGCGTGCGCGGCCACCCGTATCACGGCGTGGCACCAGTCGCGATGCAGCAAGGACGTCACGTCGCGCGCTCGATCCGCACCGGGCGGCGCGAGCCGTTCCGCTACCGGGACAAGGGCGAGCTCGCGACGATCGGGCGCGCCCGCGCGGTCGGAACGGTCAAGGGCGTGAAGCTGAGCGGCTTCGTCGCGTGGGCGCTCTGGCTCGGCATCCACATCTTCTACTTGATCGGCGTCCAGAACCGCCTGCTGGTGCTCACGCGCTGGACGTTCGCGTACCTCACACGCGGCCGCGGCGCCCGCGTCATTCACCGCAGCTCGGACCGCGGTACGGCGACGTAGAGCTAGGCGAGGGCGGCGGCCGCGACCTGTGCCGCCTGGGCATAGGCGAGGTTCGCGAGACCGGAGCCCCACGTCATGCGGGCGACGCCGAGATTCTGCAGCTCGGACGGCTCGGGCATTCCGGGGATCACGAGCACGTTCATCGGCCCGTCGATGCGGCGCGCCAGATCTGCGACCGTTTCGACCGGGCAGAAGATCGGATAGGTGCAGTCCGCCCCCGCGCCGAGGTACGCGTTCGCGCGCTCGACCGCCTCGTCGATTCCACCCGTCTTGCGCAGGAAGACGTCGACGCGCGCATTGACGACGAGCTCCGGCACCGCGTCGCGAATCGCGCGGATCGTCGCCACCTGCTCGTCGAGCGCAACAAGCTCGTCTGCCGTCGAGTCCTCGAAGTTGATCCCGACGAGGCCGGCCTCCCACGCACGCCGCGCGGTCCCGACCGGATCGCCATAGCCGCGCTCGAGGTCGCCGGTCACCGGGACGTGGACGGCCGCGGCGATGCGCTCGTGCGCCTGCAGCACCTCGCCTACAGGGGCCTGCTCGCCGTCCTCCCAACCGAGGGAGCGCACGACTCCGCCGCTCGTCGTCGCGAGCGCGCGGCTGCCGGGAACCGCCGCGAGCTGCTTCGCGCTCGCGACGTCCCACGCGTTCGGCAGGACGAGAATCGGCTGCTCGTGGTGGAAGCGGC
>JABFWJ010000069.1 GCA_013362295.1 Thermoleophilia bacterium | reverse complement strand
CTAGGGGCGCGCGAGGCGTCGATGTACGGGCTGCTGCTCGCGGTCACGACCTCGGGGCCGGCGCTCGGCGTGACGCTGCTGAACCGGCTCGCGATCACGCTCGTCGAGGTGCTGCTCTTCGGCGCGGGCCTCGTCAGCTGGCGCCTCACGCGCAGCCGCAGGGCTTGACCAGCCGATATCGCTTCCGCTATTCCTGAGGCCTGGCGTTCGGTCGGTGGATCCTGCTCTGTGTGGTCATGCTGCTCGCGGCGGGCTGCGGGTCGAGCACGGCCGAGCGCGGGCCGCCGATCGAGCGGACATTCGACATCGACTGGCACGACCGCGCCTCCGCTCAGAAGATCGAGTACACGGCCCGGCAGATCGTCTTCCACCACGGGCGGTGGTCGGCGCGGATCACGCTGCACAACGGCACGGACAAGCTGCTGTACCCGGCGCCGTGGAAGCCCTCCGATTCGAACGGGCTGACCTGGAACGGCCCCGCGCTCGTCTACTCCGGAGTCGACGTGCTCGGCAACCGTAGGCTGATCTACGTGCCGGCCGACTCGGCGACGCCCGAGATGCCCTTCCCGCTGGCGAGGGGCGCGACGTGGCGGTCGACCGTGAGCGGCAAGGTGCCGGCGAGGCCGGCGCTGCCGCGCGGCAACAAGATCTGGCTGCGCTATTCGGTCGTCGTCGCCGGGATGCCGTACGCGGAGGCCGCCGGCAACGGGGACAAGGTCGACTGGATCAGCGATAAGGCGGTTGTCCTGTGAGCGCGGGCGCCCGTGCGCGGCGGACATTGCGCGGCGACAAGGTGCTGTTCGCGAGCGCGCTCGCGGCCCTGCTGCTCGTCGCGTCGGTCGCGATCGGCCCGCCGATCCTCTCCGCGGCGCTCGGGCACACGAGCGACGAGCCGTTCCCGTACGCGACCGACCCGATCTTCCGCAAGCCGGTCGATCCGCTGACGAAGGTGTACGACACGACGCGCGAATACAGCGACGAGAGCGGGTACCAGCGCGTAGCGCCGCCGAAGGGGACGCAGAAGACCTGGTTCTTCGCAGGTGCGGACAGCAGCCTCGGTCGCGATGAGTTGCTGCGCCTCCTCGAGGGCGGCCGCACCTCGCTCGAGGTCGCCGTCGGGGGCACGTTGCTGGCGATGGTGATCGGCCTGCTGATCGGGATGGTCGGAGGCTTCCTCGGCGGGCTCGTCGACGCCGCGTTCGCGCGCTTCACGGAGTTCGTGATGGCGTTTCCGCTGATGCTGCTCGTGATCGCGATCGGGACGCAGACGAACAACCACCTCGATGCGATCACGCTCGGCTTCCTGCCGCCGGGTGTCTTCGCCCTCATCGTGCTGATCGGCGGCTTCACGTGGTTCTATCCCGCGCGCGTGATCAGGACGCAGGTCGCCGAGCTGCGAAACCGCGAGTTCGTCGAGGCGGCCGTGATGATCGGAGCGAAGGACTCGCGGATCCTGCGGACGCACGTGTTGCCGCACGTCCTCCCCACCGCCCTCGTCTACCTCACACTGCTCGTTCCGGTGAACGTCCTCCTCGAGGCCGGGATCACCTTCCTCGGCGTCGGGATCCACCTGCCGACGCCGAGCTGGGGGAACCTCCTCTCGACCACGTGGGGCACCGTGCTCAGTCCGACGGCGTTCGACGCGCGGCGCGCGACGGTCTGGCTCACGCTCCTGCCGAGCCTGATGATCTTCATCACGGTCTTCACGTTCAACCAGCTCGGCGAAGGGCTGCGCGAGGCCTTCGACACGGAAGGCCGCGGCTGATGGCGCGCTTCGTCACCTTCCGCGTGATCACCGCCGTGTGCCTGTTGACGCTGCTCTCGCTGATCACGTTCGTCGTCTACGCCACGATCCCGGTCGAGCCCGCCGGCTTCCTCGTCGATCTCCAGCACGCGAAGCCGTCGCAGATCGCGGCCGCCCATGACGCGCTCGGGCTGAACCACTCGGTCTGGTACCGCTACGGCGACTACCTCAGGCGGCTCGCGCACGGGGACTTCGGAACGGCCTGGTCGTCGCTCGGCATCGGCTACGACGGCCAGATCCACGGGGCGGCGGTGGGCCACATGGTCTACGAGGCCGCCGGCGTCACCGGCTCGATCATCCTCGGCGGGGCGGTGCTGCTCGTCGTGATCGCGGTGCCGCTCGCGCTCGTCTCGGCGCGCGCTCCGCGCTCCGTTCTCGACCGCACCGTCGTCGCGATCTCGCTCGTCGGCATCTCGACGCATCCGCTGGTGATCGGAGTTGTCCTGCGCCTCATGTTCGGGGAGCGCTGGCGCTGGCTGCCGCCGACCGGCTATTGCAACCTGACGGGGCCGCCCGCCCTCCCGGACTTCCGCCTTGCGAACGGCGCGATCCCGCAGGGGTGCGGCGGCCTCAAGGAGTGGACGACGCATCTCATCCTGCCCTGGCTGACCTTCGCGCTCTTCTTCGTGGCGCTCTACATGCGGATGCTTCGTGCGCGGCTCCTCGAGACGCTGCACACGCACTACGTGCGCACGGCACGCGCCAAGGGCGCCGGCGAGTTCCGCGTCCTCGGCCGGCATGCGCTGCCGAACGTCGTCGCGCCGATGAGCATCATGCTCGCAATGGACGCGGGCACCGCCATCGGGATCTCCATCTACATCGAGTCCGTGTATTTCCTGCCCGGAGTCGGTCACCTCCTGCTGAACGCGCTCAACGGCGAGCGCGGCTACGACCTGCCCCTCATCCTGGGGGTCATGTTCATCAGCGCGACCGCGATCATCGCGCTGAATGCGCTCGCCGACGTGATCGCGCGCGTGATCGATCCCCGCATCACGTCGATCTCGCGCTCCGGCGCGGGAGGCGTGCGTTCGGGTCTAGCCTGAGGGCGACGTGCAGCGGTACGCGGCGCCGTGTTTCTGAAGAGCTGTGTTCCTGTGTTCCTCAGCGGTTGCTACAACGTCCGCCGGTGCTCGGGCCCGTACGCAAACTGCTGCGCGGTGATCCTTCAATCGGCTGGCTCCAACCGCTTCCGAAGGAGCCGCCGGTCGACCGGCGACAGCTGCTGCTCACATTCGCGCGCGGAAACCGCGTCATCCACCTCGGCTTCACCGATGAACGTCAGACCGAGTCGAAGCTGCGGGAGGGCCGCTGGCTCCATTCCGATCTCGCCGCTGCCAGCTCACAGCTGGTGGGGCTCGACACGGACGTCGCCGGCGTCGAACAGGCGAGAGCACAGGGCTACGAGGCCTACGTCGTCGACGTTCAGGACAGCGAGGCCGTGAACGCGCTCGCACTTCAGCCGGCCGACGTCGTGATTGCGGGCGAGATCATCGAACACCTCGAATCGCCGGGACCATTCCTCCGCTCGGTCAAGCCGCTCCTCAACCCGACCGGCCGGCTGGTCGTGACGACGCCGAACGCATATCGGGCCGCAGGCTTTCTCGCCCCGCTGCTCGGCGAGGAGCTGATCCACCCCGACCATGTCGGGATCCACAGCATTCACACGCTGCGCACCCTGGGCCGGCGCGCCGGCTACCGGGTCGACAAGCTCGGCTACTACCAGAACACGCCGCAACTCGGCCGGACGCCGGTCGGCCTCCTGGCGAAGCTCGTGCGCTCGATCCAGGCGCTGATCCTCAAACGAGCACCGCACTGGAGCGACGGCATCTATGCCGTCTATTCACTCCAGAGCGAGCCGCTGCCGGAGTGAAAGAACCTCCTCTCGCCTGGTAGCGGGAGCGCGGACGGGACCTGTCGCCCCTCGGCGACTGGAACTGGTATCTGCCGCGCTGGCTGAATGGCTGCCGACGCTCTCGCATGAGCAGTCCGAGCGCGTCGACACGGTGCCGGACCTGTCGCTCGCGGCGTAGCAGAGGTGATGTTGGACAGGCGTGGGCGCAGAGACGGGTATCGATCTCCGCCCGCGCAGGTTGAACCGGACGCTCCCGGACAACCAACCGGGCACGGCTGCGCTCTGTCGGCGCGGCGGGCGGCCGGGCGCGACTGGACGCATTCGACCTGCAGTTGTTCGCACGGCTGTTTCGCATGGCCTTTTTCGGCTCTTCCGGCGGCCGCAGCCTCGTCTAGGCTCGGCTGCGTGAAGGAGCTGCTTTTGGCTTGGTACAGCCAAAACGGCCGGGACCTGCCGTGGCGGAGGACGCGAGATCCGTACGCGATCCTCGTCAGCGAGGTGATGCTGCAGCAGACCCAGGTCGAACGCGTGATCCCGCGCTGGCACGCGTGGCTCGAGCGCTGGCCGACGGTCGACGCGCTGGCCGCTGCCTCGGCGGCAGAGGTGATCGTCGAGTGGCAGGGGCTCGGCTACAACCGGCGCGCGATCAACCTGCATCGCACGGCGCAGCAGGTGGCCGAGCGCGGGTGGCCGAACGACCTCACCGAGCTGGCGGGCGTCGGGGCGTACACGGCGGCCGCCGTCGGCAACTTCGCCTTCGGACGCGACGTCCTGCCGATCGACACGAACGTCAGCCGCGTTCAGGAGCTGTACGGCGTGCCG
>JABFWJ010000374.1 GCA_013362295.1 Thermoleophilia bacterium | reverse complement strand
GGATCGTCGAGGCCGAGGGGGTGACCGCGACCCGTGTCACAGACGGAGGTTGAAGCAGGCGTCGGCGAGATCCTGATCGAGGCCGATCGCCTGCAGGAGCGCATCCGCGAGCTCGGCCGCGAGCTCTCCGCCGACTACGCCGGGCGCGAGCTCCTGCTCGTGGGGGTGCTCAAGGGCGCCGTCTTCTTCATGGCCGACCTGATGCGCTCGCTCACCGTCCCCTGCGAGATCGACTTCATGGCGATCTCGAGCTACGGGGCGGCGACCGACTCCTCCGGGGTCGTCCGGATCCTCAAGGACCTCGACATCAACATCGAGGGCCGGCACGTCCTGGTCGTCGAGGACATCATCGACTCGGGTCTCACCCTCTCCTACCTGCTCCGGAACCTGGAGTCACGCGAGCCGGCGAGCCTGGAGATCTGCGCCCTCCTGACGAAGCCCGAACGGCGCGAAATCGACGTTCCGGTGCGCTATGTCGGCTTCGAGATCCCGAACAGGTTCGTGATCGGCTACGGCCTGGACTTCGCCGAGCGGTACCGAAACCTGCCCTACGTGGGCGTTCTGCACCCCGACCTGATGCCGGAAGGGGTGTGACCCCCTTTTTGGTGACACCAAAGAGATCCAAAGAGCTACCCTGACCGAAGACCGATTGTGAATCGCTTCTTCCGCAGCGCGTTCTTCCCGCTCATCGTGATCGTCCTGCTGGTCTGGCTGGCCAGCCAGACCCTGATCCCGAAGCACAACAACGCGCGCGCGAACGTCACCTACTCGTCCCTGCGGCTGGACATCCAGCAGCACCCGGAGGACATCAAGTCGGTCGAGTTCACCCCGGGCAAGCGGCAGATCGGCGTCAAGTACGTCGACGGGAAGACGGCGACCGTCCACTACCCGACGGATCAGTCCGAGCTCGACTTCGAGAAGCTCCTGCAGAAGCAGGGCGTGACCTACGACTCGAAGGGGACGGGCGGCTTCTCGTGGATGGCGCTGATCGGCTCGTTCCTGCCGTTCCTGCTGCTGATCGGCTTCTGGATCTTCCTGATGAACCAGGTGCAGGGCGGCGGCTCGAAGGTGATGAGCTTCGGCAAGTCGCGCGCGAAGCGCATGGCGCCGGACACGCCGAAGATGGGCTTCAAGGACGTCGCCGGCGTCGACGAGGCCGTCGAGGAGCTGCAGGAGATCAAGGAGTTCCTCGAGAACCCGAAGAAGTTCCAGGCGCTCGGCGCGAGCATCCCGAAGGGTGTGCTCCTCTACGGGCCGCCCGGCACCGGTAAGACGCTGCTCGCGCGCGCGGTCGCAGGCGAGGCCGGCGTGCCGTTCTTCTCGATCTCGGGCTCGGACTTCGTCGAGATGTTCGTCGGCGTCGGCGCCTCACGCGTGCGCGACCTGTTCGAGCAGGCGAAGCAGGCGTCGCCCTGCATCATCTTCATGGACGAGATCGACGCCGTCGGCCGGCACCGCGGCGCGGGCCTCGGCGGCGGCCATGACGAGCGCGAGCAGACGCTGAACCAGCTGCTCGTCGAGATGGACGGCTTCGAGATGAAGGACAACATCATCCTGATCGCCGCCACGAACCGGCCCGACATCCTCGATCCGGCGCTGCTCCGTCCGGGACGCTTCGACCGCCAGATCGTCGTCGACCGCCCCGACCGCAACGGCCGCCGGAAGATCCTCGAGGTGCACTCGAAGGGCAAGCCGCTCGCGACCTCGATCGACCTCGACTCGCTCGCCGCCGGCACTCCGGGCTTCACGGGCGCCGATCTGCGCAACCTGATCAACGAGGCCGCTCTGCTCGCCGCGCGCCGAGGCAAGAAGGTGATCGAGCAGGAGGAGCTCGAGGAAGGGATCATGCGCGTGATCGCCGGGCCGGAGAAGAAGGCCCGCCTGCTCTCGGAGAAGGAGCAGCGCATCACGGCGTACCACGAGATGGGCCACGCGCTCGTCGGCCACTTCCTCGAGAACACCGACCCGGTGCACAAGATCACGATCGTCTCGCGCGGTCAGGCGCTCGGCCTCACGATCTCGCTGCCGACCGAGGACAAGTACCTGACGACGCGCAAGGCGCTGCTCGAGCAGATCGCGATGACGATGGGCGGCCGCGCGGCGGAGGAGATCGTCTTCAACGAGATCACGACGGGTGCCGCGAACGACATCGAGAAGGTCACGTCGACGGCGAAGGCGATGGTCATGCGCTTCGGGATGAGCGAGAAGCTCGGCCCGCGCGTCCTCGGCCGCAACCACGACATGCCGTTCCTCGGCCGCGAGATGGGCGCGGAGCCCGACTACTCGGAAGAGGTCGCGCGCGAGATCGACGACGAGGTGCGCCGCATCATCGAGGACGGGCACGATCTCGCGACGCGCGTGCTGCGCGACCACCTCGACGATCTGCACCGGATCTCGCAGATCCTGATCGAGCGCGAGACGATCGACCGCGAGCAGTTCGAGCGCCTCGTCGCCGGCGAGTCGGAAGACGCCGTCTTCCCGCAGGAGCCGTCGCCGGAGCCGGCACGCGAGCCGGACCGCCGGCCGCAGCCGAAGCCGCGGCCGTTCCCGCTCCCGGGCGGCGCGGCGATGCAGCCGCCGGAGCCCGAGGCTTCCTAGGGGCCAAGAGCTCGAATCTGGTTCGGCTGCGCCGAATCAGATTCGGAACCAGATTCCAGCCTTAGGCGGCGAGCCGCCCGACGACCTCGCGGAGCGCGCCGACGCCGGCGGGGTCGAGCGAGTAGTAGATCTGCGTCCCCTCGCGGCGCGTGCGGACGAGGCCGGCGTCCCGCAGGACCTTGAGGTGCTGGCTGACCGTCGGCTGGCTGACGTGGAAGATGTCTGCGAAGTCGCAGGCGCACGTCCCGCCCTCCTGCGCGAGGCGGAGGGCGATGCCGAGGCGCAGCGGGTGGCCGAGGGCTTTCAGCTTGGGCGAGAGCAGCTTCGGCGAGGCATCCACTTGACAGAGTGTATCGTCATTTTCTAATATAAGGAAATGACTATGGAGATCACATCCGCGACCGCGGAGCTGCTGGAGCTGATCGGCCGGGCGAGCGGGGACGAGAAGCACGACGCGAGCTCGTTCTCGACCCTCGACGTGCTCCAGGTGCTGTACGAGATGCTGCGGGTCGACCCGGCAGACCCGGGCTGGGAGGAGCGCGACCGCTTCCTCCTCTCGAAGGGCCATGGGCCGCTCGCGTACTACGCGGTGCTCGCCTACAACGGGTTCTTCCCAGCGGACGAGCTCTCGAAGTTCATGACGTGGGACGGGATCCTCGGCGGCCACCCCGACCGCGGACGAGTGCCGGGCGTCGAGGTCTCGACCGGCTCGCTCGGTCACGGGCTGCCGATGGCGGTCGGAGTTGCATACGCCTTGCGCGCGCGTGGGCTCGACACGCAGCGCGTGTTCGTGCTGACCGGCGATGCCGAGCTCAACGAGGGCTCGAACTGGGAGGCGATCATGCACGCCGGCTCGGCGCAGCTCGCCAACCTGACCGCGATCGTGGTCGACAACGGCTCGAGCAACGTGCGGCTCGGCGAGATCGCGGCGAAGCTGCGTGCGTTCGGCTGGGACGCCGCCGGCGTGGACGGACGCGATCACGACGCGCTGCGCGAGGCCTATCTCCATCGTTCCGACCGCCCGACGGCCGTGGTCGCAGTCGTATGACGGCGATGCGGCAGCAGGCGATGTCCGCCGTCGTCGACGTGTTCGAGCGCGACGAGAACGTCGCAGTGATCATGGCGGACATCAGCCTCGACTACCTGCGCCGGGCCGTCGAGCACGATCCCAGGCGTGCGATCAACGTCGGGATCATGGAGCAGAGCGCGATCGGCGTTGCGGCCGGATTCGCGCTCGAGGGGTACCACCCGATCGTGCACACGCTCGCGCCCTTCCTGGCGGAACGGCCGCTCGAGCAGATCAAGCTCGACTTCGGCTACCAGGGACTCGGCGGGCTCTTCATCTCGGCCGGCGCGTCGTACGACTACGGGGAGTCCGGCGGCACGCACCACGCGGGCGGCGACGTGCAGGCGCTCGGCAGCATCCCCCGCCTCGAGGTGCTCGTCCCGGGCAGCGCGCGCGAGACCGACGCGCTCGTGCGCGCGAGCTACGCGAACGGTCGGCCGACGTACCTGCGCACGAGCATTGTGGAGAACGACGCGCCGCTCGAGCTCGCGCCCGGCGGGCTGACCGTCGTGCGTCGCGGGCGCGACCTGACGGTCGTCGCAGCCGGCCCGTTCCTGTCGCGGACGCTCGCGGCGCTCGACGGAATCGACGCGACCGTCCTCTACGCGACGACGCTCGTCCCGCTGGACGCCGCGACGCTCGCGCGGGAGGCGGCGCCGGCCGCCGAGATCGTCCTGGTCGAGCCCGTCTACGAAGGGACGACGGCCGCCCAGGTCTCCGCCGCGCTCGCACACCGGCCGACGCGGCTCCTCTCGATCGGGGTGCCGCGGCGCTTTCTGAAGCGGTACGGGACGGCCGAGCAGCATGACGCCGACCTCGGGCTCGACGTGGGCGGGATCCGCGAGCGGATCCGCGCGTTCGTGGGCTGATGTTCCGCTCGCGGCGCCGACCCGTCGTCTTCGCGCAGGCCGATCATGCGCGCCTCGCCGGCACCCTCGCGCTCGCGTGGCGCGAACGGCCCCCCGTCCCGTTCCAGCCGTTCGTGCGCGGAGTCGCGGACCACGACCGGGGCTACGGCGAGCACGACGCCGACGACATCGACACGGTCGAGAGCGAGCGCTGGGTCGAGATCCAGCGCAGGGGGTTCGCGCCGCGCGGCGAGGACGCACTCGTCGACCTGGTGGTCGCGCTGCACGTCCGCCGGCTCCTCTCCTCCCAGGCCGACGAGCACGAGCGCGCGGCGTACGCAGAGGTGGACGCGCTGCTTCCGTCGTTGCTGGACGCGGCGGGCGTCGACGCGGAGGCTGCGGCTGCGGCGGACAGGATCACGCAGTTCTGCGACCGCATTGCGTTCGCCTTCTGCTTCGAGGACGCCGACGAGGGCGACCTGCACGGGATCCGGTACGCGCTGGACGGTCTCGGCGCGATCGAGCTCGACCCGTGGCCGCTCGGAGTGCTGCGCCTGACCGGCCTCGTGACCGGCTTCGAAGAGGGCGGCTACCCGTCGCGTCTGGTGCCCGTCGTGACGCCGTTCGAGGCGAGACCGGCCTGCCAGCTCGCCCAGAGCTCTGCGTAGCGGTCGCCGTTCGTCACGAGCTCGTCGTGCGAGGCGACCTCGATCAGGCGCCCGTGCTCCAGCACCGCCACGCGGTCCGCCCGCTCGGCCGTCGAGAGGCGGTGCGCGATCGTGATCACCGTGCGCCCGCGGGCGAGTGCCGCGAGCGCCTGCTCGACGGCGGCCTCGGTCTGGGGGTCGAGCGACGACGTCGCCTCGTCGAGCACGATCACGGCGGGGTCGGCGAGCGCGACGCGCGCGATCGAGACGAGCTGCCGCTCGCCCGACGACAGCCGCACGCCTCGGGAGCGCACGTCGGTCGCGAGCCCGCCCGGGAGCGCCTCGAAGCGCTCGAGTGCTCCGATCGCGCGCAGCGCGTCGCGGACGTCGTCGTCGCTCGCGTCGGGACGCGCGAGGCGGACGTTGTCGGCGATCGTGCCGGAGAAGAGGTGGCCCTCCTGCGGCACGAAGACGATGCGGCGGCGCAGCTCGTCGAGCGGCACGTCACGGAGGTCGACTCCTCCGAATGTGACGCGGCCCTCGTCCGGGTCGTACGCGCGGACGAGTAGCTTCGCGAGCGTGGACTTGCCGGCGCCGGTTGCGCCGACGAGGGCCAGGTGCTCGCCCGGCTCGACGCACAGGCCGACGTCGGCGACCGCCGGCGGGCCGCTCGCGTAGGAGTAGCCGAGCGACTCCGCCGTCAGGGCGCCTTCGGCCGGGAGCGGCGTGCTGCCACCGGCGATCGTGACCGGCGTGTCGAGCAACGACACGATCTTCACGAGCGCGGCGCGTCCCGACTGGAACTCGCTGAACCAGTCGCCGAGCCGCGCGACGGGATCGAAGAGCGAGATAAGGTAGAGCGCGAACGCGATCACCGTCCCGACCGAGACGCGTCCGTGGCGCTCCAGATACCCGCCGACGACGAGGACGGCTGCGAGCGCCAGTGACTGTGCGAACGCGATCAGCGGGAAGAAGCCGATGTTGACGAGCGAGATCCGCTGCCACGCGGAGACTTGCGCCGACGAGCGCCGGCGGTACGAGGCGTAGCGATCCTGCTCGCGGCTGAACGACTGCACGACGCGTACGCCCGTGAGCCCTTCCTGCAGGGACGACATCGTGTCCGCGACGCTGTCGCGGAGCGCGAGGAACGCCGGCCGCGAGCGCCGTCCGTAGCGCAGCGACGAGACGACCAGGATCGGCACCGAGACCAGCATGACGAGCGAGAGGAGCGGAGAGAGCGAGACGAGGATCACCAGGGTCACCGCGAACAGGAGCAGCGAGCCGACCACCTCGACGAGCACGAGCCGCGTGAACGTCGTCAGCGTCTGCACGTCGTTCGTCAGCCGCGAGACGAGGACGCCCGCGCGCGTCTCCTCGAAGAACGGCATCGACAGTGCCTGCAGCTTCTCGTACGCGGCGACACGGAGGTCGCCGAGGAAGCGCTCGCCGGCGCGTGCGCTGCACAGAACGATCACACGCTCGAAGATCGGACGGACGAGCACCAGCAGCACGTAGACGGCCGCGACGACGTCGATCACGTGGACGTCGTGCCCACGGATGCCGCGGTCGATCGCGATCTTCGTCAAAAGCGGCGCCGCAAGCGACACCGTCGTCGCGCCGACCATCGCGAGTCCCGCGGCGACGATCAACTTCCGCTGCGGCCGGAGGATCGGCCCGATGCGCTGCCTGATCACGCCGCGTCCTCCTGCCCGAGCGCGAGCAGCGCGCGGTAGCGGGCCGACCGCAAGAGCAGCTCGCCGTGCGTGCCCTCGTCCACGACGCGCCCCGCGGCCACGACCGCGACGCGGTCGGCGAGCGCGATCGTTGCAGGCCGATGCGCGATCACCAGCGTCGTCCGCCCCTGCATCACCTCGGCGAGCGCGGCGCGGATCTCGTGCTCCTTCGTCGCGTCGACCGCCGAAGTCGCGTCGTCGAGGATGAGGACCTTCGGGTCGGCGAGGATCGCGCGGGCGATCGAGATCCGCTGCCGCTGACCGCCCGAGAGCGAGTAGCCGCGCTCGCCGAGCATCGTCTCGTAGCCCTCGGGCAGGCGCTCGACGAACTCGTCCGCGCCGGCGAGCCGGGCCGCGTGCTCGATCGCGCCCTCGTCGGCGTCCGGCGCGCCGAACCCCAGGTTCCCGCGCACCGTGTCGCCGAAGAGGAACGTGTCCTCGAAGACGATCCCGACCCCGCGGCGAAGCTCGGCGAGCTCGAGCTCCCGTACGTCGACGCCGCCGATCGAGACCTGCCCGGACTCCGGGTCGTAGAACCGGGCGAGCAGCGACGCGGCCGTCGACTTCCCCGACCCCGTCGCGCCGACGAGCGCGAGCGACGTGCCCGCAGGGATCACGAGGCTGAAGCCGGCCAGGACCGGGCGCCCGTCGTCGTACGAGAAGTGGACGTCGTCGAACGAGACGTCGGCCCGCTCGGGGAAGCGCCGCGGCCGCGGCGACTCGAACACGACCGGCTCGGCGCGCAGCACCTCGGTCACTCGGCGGGCGGCCGCGGCCGCCCGCTGGAACGTGCCGACGCGCTGGCCGACCGTCCGCAGCGGGTTGACGAGGAGGGCGAGGTAGAAGTTGAAGACCGCGAACGTCCCGATCGTGATCGACCCGTTCAGGACGCGATGGCTGCCGTACCAGAGCACGACGAGGATGCCCACGAGCGGCAGCGCCTCTAGTGCGGGGAGAAAGACGGCGTCGACCCGGGCGACGTCGAGGGCCGTGCGCACCACGTCGTCCGACTGCCGCCGGAACCGCTCGGCGAGCGCAGCGCCCGCATTCAGGCCCTTCACGACGCGGATCCCCGCGACGGTCTCCTCGACGAGCGTCGTCGCGTCGGCCAGCGCCTCCTGGTTGATCTTCGTCCGCTCGGCATAGCGCTTCGAGTACCGGCCGAAGCCGACGCTGACGAGCGGCAGCGCCGCGAGCACGGCGAGTGCGAGGGGCCAGTCGATCGCCAGCAGGATCGCGGCGGCGCCGATGAGCGTCAGGACGTAGCCGACTGTGTGGCCGATCGAGTCGAACGCGCGCGAGACCAGCTCGGCGTCGTTCGAGGCACGCGAGATCAAGTCACCGGCACCGACGCGGTCGTGGTAGCGCGCGTCGAGCTCGAGCGCGCGGCGGAAGATCGCGTCGCGCACCTGTGCATCGGAGCGGGCGCGGTTGCGGATCGCGAAGAAGTGTCGTGACCCACCGGCGACCGCCTCGACTGCCCCGAGTGCGACCACCCCGGCGCACGCCCACCAGAGCGCCCGCGTGTGGTGGTGGACGATTCCGGTGTCGATCGCGCGCTTGATCAGGAGCGGCGCCGCGATCGCCGCGCCCTGCCAGGCCATCCCGGCGGCGATCGCACCGGCCGTCGGCCGCCACAGCCGGCGCGCGAGCAAGAACAGGTACCGCCATCCACCGTCCATCCACGCCATTATTCGAATGTGTCAATCACGACGCGGGTCCCGATCGACGTGCGCTTCCCCGCGCCGTCGGTGATGGGTGTGATCAACGTCACGCCGGATTCGTTCTCGGACGGGGGGGTGCACCTCCGCGTCGAGGCCGCCGTGACGTCGGCGTGGGGGATGGTCGACTGCGGCGCTGCAATCGTCGATGTGGGCGGCGAGAGCACGCGCCCCGGCTCCGCGGGGATCCCGGTGGAGGAGGAGCTCGCCCGCGTCGAGCCGGTGATCGCCGACCTGAACGGCGCTCCGGTGTCGATCGACACCTCCAAGGCCGCCGTCGCCCGGCGCGCGCTCGAGCTCGGCGCGGAGCTCGTGAACGACATCACCGCGCTCAGGGGCGACTCGGAGCTCGCGGGGGTCGTCGCCGACGCCGGGGCCTACGTCTGCCTGATGCACATGCAGGGTGAGCCCCGCACGATGCAGGACGACCCGACCTACGAGGACGTCGTCTCCGACGTCAAGCGGTTCCTCGAAGAGCGCCTGGCGGCCGCGGTCGACGCGGGCATTCGCGAGGAGCTCGTCTGCCTCGATCCGGGGATCGGGTTCGGCAAGACGGTCGAGCAGAACTTCGAGCTCGTCCGGCGGCTCGACGAGCTCGTCGCGATCGGCCGGCCGATCCTGATCGGCTTCTCGCGCAAGAGCTCGCTGGCGCGGATCATGGGGCAGGCGGATGCGAAGGTCGGGACGACGTCGGCCTCGGTCGGCGCCGCGGTCGCTGCGTTCCTGAACGGGGAGACGATCCTCCGCGCCCACGACGTGCGCGAGCATGTGGAGGCGCTCGCGGCGGCGAAGGCGGTGCGCGGATGATCGTGGAGCTGCACGGCCTGGAGGTCTTCGGCCACCACGGGGTCTACGAAGAGGAGCGGCGGAACGGGCAGCTCTTTCTCTTCGACGTGCAGCTGGACGTCGACGACCGGGGCGCCGACGACGACCTCGCGAAGGCGGTCGACTACACCCGCGTCGCGGCCGCGATCCGGGAGCTGAGCGACTCCCGCCGGTTCGACCTGCTCGAGGGGCTCGCGACCGCGGTCGCCGACGCGCTCTACGAGCGGTTCGGGCCGCGGCGCCTGAAGCTGCGCGTGCGCAAGCAGCCCGCGGGGCTCCGGGTCGAGCACTCGGCGGTGACCGTTCAGCGGCCGTGACGGTCGCCTACGTCGGTCTGGGCTCGAACCTCGGCGACCGCGAGCGCCTGATCCGCCGCGCCGCGGAGCTGATCGGGACGCAGAGGCTCTCGTCGGTGATCGAGACCGATCCGTGGGGCTACGAGAACCAGCCGAGGTTCCTGAACGCCGTGGCGGAGATCGACACGCCGCTGACGGCGCGGCAGCTGCTCGTCTTCCTGCTCGACGTCGAGCGCCGACTCGGTCGCGAGCGGATCGGCCCCCGGTGGGGGCCGCGCTGCATCGATCTCGACATCCTGCTCTTCGGGGACGAGACGATCGACGAGTCCGGGCTCGTCGTCCCGCACCCCCGTCTGATCGAGCGGGAATTCGCGCTCAGGCCGCTCGCGGAGCTCGTTCCGTCACTGAAAATCCCCGGAAACGGCACGGTCCAGGAAGCCCTCGCAGGGTTACAATCACTCCCGTGAGCAACCTCGACGAGCTCGACGAATTCGAAGCGGAGGCCGAGCTCCGGCTCAAGAAGGAGTACGGGGCGGTCTTCACCCTCTTCCGGTACTGCGTCCTCACCCAGGACGCCACGTACCTCTGCAACAAGCTGGACATGAAGTACGTCCCGCAGCCGAGCTACCCGTTCTTCCACCTGCAGATGGAGGACGTCTGGGTGTGGGACAAGAACCGCCCGACCAGGATGATCCCGCGCGCCGAGGTCTACACCTCGAGCGACGTGTCGATCGAGGAGCTGCGCGGGGAAGGCGACGGGCCCGCGCTCACGCCGGAAGCGCTCGCAAAGCGCATCGGCGAGGGTCGCTCCGAGATCGAAGACCTCTGACCGCCGGCCACCGAACCTGATTCGGCGCAGCCGAACCAGATTCGAGCCCTTGGGTCTTGCGGTTGAATTCGCGCCCACATGCTCCTCGCGATCGACGTCGGCAACACGCAGACCGTGTTCGGGCTGTTCGAAGGGCCGAGGCTCGGGGAGCAGTTCCGGGTCGGCACCGATCGGACGCACACCGGGGACGAGCTCGCCGTGCTGCTGCGCGCATTCGTCGACCTGGAGGCGCTGGACGGGATTTCGCTCTGCTCGTCGGTGCCGCCACTCGTCCGCGAGTACGAGGCGTTCGCGGAGCGCTGGTCCGGTGCCGAGCTGCTCGTGCTCGGGCCCGGGGTCTCGACCGGCGTGCCGATCCGCTACGACGACCCGCGCGAGGTGGGCCCGGACCGGATCGCGAACGCGGTCGCGGCGCGCGAGCGGCACGGCGCACCGGCGGTCGTCGTCGACTTCGGCACCTCGACGAACTTCGACGTCGTGAACGCTGCGGGCGAGTTCGCCGGCGGCGTCCTCGCGCCCGGCGTGGAGGTCTCCATGGACGCGCTCTTCGCCCGGGCCGCACGCCTGCCGCGCGTGCCCTTCGTCGCCCCGGAGCGCGTGATCAGCCAGACGACCGTCGCCGCGCTCCAGTCCGGTCTCGTCTACGGCTTCGCCGGCCAGGTCGACGCGATCGTCGGGCGGATCACGGACGAGCTCGGCGTCCACGGCGTCCCCGTCGTCGCCACCGGGGGCCTCGCCGATCTGATCGCGCCGCACTCCCAGAGCATCACGGCGGTCGACCAGGAGCTCACGCTCCACGGCCTGCGCATCGTCTGGGAGCGCAACCACGCCTGACTGCTCGAATCTGGTTCCGCTGCGCGGAATCAGATTCGGTGTGCCTAGCCGCCGCCGTAGATCGAGATCGGCAGCGAGTCGAGCAGGATCTCGTCCTCGGGATCGGGGAACTCGGAGAGCAGCCGCTCGAGCACGAACCGCGCGCCGGGCGCGGCCGCGAGCAGGCGGGCCTCGGCCTCGTGAACCGTCGCGAGCTGCACGAGCTCTTGCTTGAAGGGCCGTGGGAACCGGCCGCGGCCGAGATACCAGCCGTAGAACTTCTTCAGGAACCCGCTCGCCCGGTGCGCGCCGAGCTCACGCACCGTCTCGCGCATGAAGAGGATCAGCTCCGCGACGACCTCCTCGCGTGACGGTTCCGTGTCGGCGCCCATGATCTCCCGCAGCACCCACGGGTTCCCCTGCGCCGCGCGGCCCACCATCACCGCCGCCGCGCCGGTCGTCGCGAGCACGGACTGCGCCTTCGCGCGCGAGGTGACGTCGCCGGAGGCGATCACCGGGACGGACACGAGCGACACGAGCTCCGCCGTCAGCGCATGGTCTGCCGTGCCGGTGTACATCTGCTTTGCCGACCGGGGGTGCAAGGTCAACGACGCGGCACCGGCCTCGACGAGGCGCGGGCCGACGGCGAGGCACGTGCGCGAGCCGTTCTCGACGCCCCGACGCATCTTCAGGCTGACCGGCAGCGACACCGCCGTGGCGACGGCCTCGACGAGGCGGCAGGCGTGGTCTTGGTCGTCCAGCAGCGAGGCGCCGGCGCCGGTCTTCGTCACCTTCTTCACGGGGCAGCCGAAGTTCATGTCGACGACGTCGGCGCCGGCCGCCTCGACCATCCGGGCCGCCTCGGCCATCGCCGCCGGGTCGGAGCCGAAGATCTGAATGGCCAGCGGATGCTCGTCGGCGCCGACCCGCAGATAGCCGAGCGTCCGCTCGTTTCGGTGCTGGATCCCGGCCACGGAGACCATCTCGGAGCAGACGAGGCCGGCCCCGTAGCGCCGTCCCTGGCGACGGAAGGCCTGGACGCTGACCCCGGCCATCGGCGCCAGCACCAGGCGGGTCGGGATCTCGACGTCGCCGAGGAACCAGCGTTCGTGGAGGTCGATGTTCACAGCGCGTGAATGGTACCCCTGAAGGGTTGCGCTTCCCTTGACAGCCCCGCTACCATTCCCGCCCGTTTACGGCGGGTCAGGAGGCCAATTGAAGGAAGTCATCCTCACGCAAGACGGCTACAAGAAGCTCCAGAAGGAGATCGACCACCTGCGGACCGAGAAGCGCCGCGAGGTCGCGGAGCGGATCCGGGTGGCGCGCGAGTTCGGCGACATCGCCGAGAACGCCGAGTACGACGACGCCAAGAACGAGCAGGCGATGCTCGAGCACAAGATCGCCCAGCTCGAGGAGCGGCTCCTGTCGGCGCGCGTGATCACGAAGAAGGAGATCTCCAAGGACGCCGTCTCGGTGGGCTCCCACGTGCGCCTGCGGGACATGCAGGCGAACAAGACGTTCGAGTACCACATCGTCGGCTCGGCGGAAGCCAACCCGGCAGAGAACAAGCTGTCGAACGAGTCACCGGTCGGCAAGGCGATCATCGGTCACAAGAAGGGCGACGTGGTCGAGGTCTCCGCCCCGCGCGGATCCTTGAAGTTCAAGATCCTCGAGATCAAGGCGGCGTAGCTCCGGCACATAGTCTTCCGCACCATGGACGTGGTGCGGCTGGACGATTCGCGTCTCGACGAAGCGAGCGCCATGCTCGCACGGGCGTTCCACGACGACCCGGCGTGGGTGTGGCTGATCCCGGACGACGAGCGACGGCAGCGCCTGCTGCCGTGGCTCTTCCGCGTCGGCTTCGACGTGACGGCCGCCGATGTCTGGACAACGGTTGGCGTCGTGCGCGGCGCCGCGCGCTGGCTGCCGCCCGGACGTCCGCCGATGCGCGTGGGGCCGACGCTGAAGGCGCTCGTCACGACGCCGCTCAAGCTCGGTCCGGCCGTCGCGCCCTTCCTCGCGTACGGGCGCTCGGTCGAAGCGCTGCGCGCGCAGGCGATGCCGGACCCGCACTGGTACCTCGCGGGGATCGGCGTCGATCCCTCTGCGCAGCGCCGAGGCGTCGGCGCCGCGCTGCTGCAACCGGGGCTCACGGCGGCCGCACGCGCCGCGCTGCCGGCCGTGCTGCTGACGAACAACGAGGCCAACCTGCCGTTCTACGAGCGCCACGGATTCGAGATCGTCCGCGAGGACAACACTCCGAAGGGCGGCCCGCATGCCTGGGCTATGGTCAAGCCGCCGTGAACGCCAACGACGTGGACTCGACGGGCCTCACGCCGCCGAAGCGGTTCCCCGACCGGGACGAGATCGCGCGGGTCTACGAGGAGGCCGGCACGCTGGAGGCAGGGCAGGAGGGCCCGGAGACGCGCCGTCTCGCGGGACGGGTGATGGCGCGGCGCGACCTGGGCAAGCTCGTGTTCCTCGATCTCGTCGATCGCAGCGGACGGATCCAGCTGCTCGCGCCGGTCGCCCGCACAGGGGAGATCGACGTGCACCTCGGCGACGTCGTCGGGGCGATCGGCAAGCCGACGAAGAGCAGGCGCGGCGAGCCGTCGCTGATCCTCGACGAGCTCCTTCTGCTCTCGCGGAACCGCTCGCCGCTGCCCGACACGCACCACGGGCTGACCGACATCGAGCAGCGCTATCGGCGCCGCTACCTCGACCTGTTGATCAACGAGGGGACGCGCACCGATTTCTTGCTCCGGTCGCGGATGTCCCGCGCGATTCGCAACTACCTCGACTCAGAGGGCTTCGTCGAGGTCGAGACGCCGGCGCTGCAGACGCAATACGGCGGCGCGTTCGCGCGACCGTTCGTGACGCACAGCAACGAGCTCGACGAAGACCTGTACCTCCGCGTCGCGGGCGGCGAGCTGTACCTGAAGCGGTTGATCGTCGGCGGCCTCGAGAAGGTGTACGAGGTCGCGCGCGTCTTCCGGAACGAGGGCGTCTCCTACAAGCACAACCCCGAGTTCACGATGGTCGAGTGGTACGAGGCGTTCGCCGACTACCGCGACACGATGGAGCGCTTCGAGACGCTCGTGGAGACGGTCGCGCTGGAGGTGCTCGGAACGACGAAGGTCACGTACCGCGGTCACGAGCTCGACCTGAAGCGGCCGTGGAAGCGCGTGAAGCTCGTCGACGCGCTCCGGGAGCACGGCCTCTGGTCGACGGACGAGAGCGAGCTGCGCGGCATCCTCGAGGACCGGGAGATCGACACCACCGAGGACAAGACGTGGTCGCAGCTCGTCGACCACGCGCTGACGAACTACGTCGAGCCGCGGCTGATCGACCCGACGTTCCTCTACGACTATCCGGTGCGGCTCTCGCCGTTCGCGCGACTCGCCGACGGCAGCGACGAGATCGTCGAGCGCTTCGAGGGGTTCATCGGCGGGACCGAGATCTGCAACGCGTTCAGCGAGCTCAACGACGCGGTGGAGCAGGAGGACCGGTTCCGGATGCAGGCCGAGGAGGGGGCGGGCGGCAACGTCGAGGCGGAGCCCGGTGACGAGGACTACGTGCAGGCGCTCTCCTTCGGCATGCCGCCGACCGGCGGCCTCGGATTCGGCGTCGACCGGCTGGCGATGGTGCTCGCGGGCAAGGATTCGATCCGCGACGTGATCCTCTTTCCGGCGCAGCGGTCACAGGCGCGGGCGAAGTCGGAGTAACCGGCGGCGCCGGCGCGAGCCCCTCTCAGCCTCGCCCTCGCCGCCGCGCTCGGCGGCCTGGCCGTCGGCGTCGTCATCAGCCTGCTCGAGCCCACGCGGTACGCCGCCGAGGAGACGCTCGTCGTCACGCGCGGCTCGACGCCGCTCGTGAACGACGCTGCGGGGCGCGATTTCGCGGGGACACTTCGAGCCCTCGGCGACAGCCGCGTCGTGACGTCGAACGTCGCGCGTGCGCTCCGGTCGAGCGAAGGAGCCGTCCGCGACCGCACGAGCGTCTCGCGGCTCGGCGACACCGCAGCGCTTCGTCTGGACGGAGAGGCGCCCACCCCGGCCGCCGCGGTCCAGCTCGTCCAGGAATACGGTCTCGTGCTGAGCGACCTCGTGCGGAGCCGTCTCGCGCCGCTGGGCCTCGTGGCGTTCGACCCGGCGCACCAGCGCGGAGGGCGCACCTCGCCCCACTGGGCCCGGAATGTCTTCTGGGGCGGGATCCTCGGGGCGGTGGCCGGCCTGGCCGCCGGGGTCCTGATCCCGCCGCGGCGCGGAGCCCCCGCTGCGGTTCCCACCGCGCCGGAGACGGCGGCCGAGGCCCCTCGCCGCGCTCCGTCCGCGCCGGAGCCCGAACCGAGGCCGGCGGCGGCTCCG
>JABFWJ010000340.1 GCA_013362295.1 Thermoleophilia bacterium | reverse complement strand
GGGGCCTGCACGCGGCGCATCGTGCCCGCCTCGCCCGGCACCAAGGCCCACCGGCCTTGACACCGGCCGAGTCGACCACGCTGCTTGATGCATGCCCTCCCCGCGAGCACACGAATTAGGAATCAATCATCTAGCCGGCGGCGGGACTCGAGCGCGGCCGGTAGACGTGAATGGCGAGGCCCGTCGGATATGTGCTCGCTTCGAC
This sequence comes from Thermoleophilia bacterium, assembly GCA_013362295.1. Lineage (GTDB taxonomy): Bacteria > Actinomycetota > Thermoleophilia > Gaiellales > Gaiellaceae > PALSA-600. The sequence continues at coordinate 4,300 of JABFWJ010000340.1, read as the reverse complement.
GAGCTCGAGCTGCAGCGGGGCCGACAGATCCTTGAACAGCGGAAGACCGGCGCCGAGCGCGGCCGGCTGGATCATCAGCCGGTACTCGTCGACGAGCCCGAGCCGGGACAGCGCCTGATCGAGGGTGGCGCCACCGTAGGCGATCAGGTCGTTTCCCGGTTCACGCTTGAGACTCCCGATCTCTTCGCCGAGGTCGCCGCGGGCGATCCGCGTCTCGGCCCAGTCGGCCTGTTGGAGGGTCTTCGAGAAGACCACCTTGGGGATCTCGTTCATCGGCCGCGCATACTCGCTCGTCGATGTCGGCCAGAAGGCGGCCATCTCCTCGTAGGTGACGCGACCCATCAAGTGGGCGCCGGCGGCCCACACCGAGTCGAGGATCCAGCGCTTGACGGCCTCGTCCTCACTCCCGTCGCCCCACGGGTGCGACCCGTCCAATGCGGCCACGTATCCATCGATCGAAACACCCGTCTGAAGAATGAGCCGGCGCATGAATCCCTCCTGTTCTCGTCTCTCCTCCTGACCGCTCGAGACGTCGGAACTCATCGCCCGACCCCGGCGACGGCGTCAGTCGGGATACTCGTCGTGGCGGCGGAGCCAGAAGGTCTCGTCACCCTCCTCGTTGCGTCCGATCGGTGTTCGGTCGAGGAGGCCGTAGTAGGCCATGGCCGGCTCGAGCCCGCGTGCCGTGCTCACGTACGTGCGGTAGACGACGCCGTCCGAGAGGGCGTAGACGCTCAAGCCCGGGCCTTCCGCGACGTAGGTCGCCGCGTCGGTGCCGCAGGCGCGCGCGTTCAGCTCGACGACAGGCGGTATCTCGCCTGCGAGAAACGGCTCCAGCTCTTCACGGGTGTGCAGGAAGCCGAGCTCGCGGTGGAAGTCACTGCCTACCGTAGAGACCCAGTTGAAGCTCCAGCCCATCCGCTCCTTGTAACGCTGCAGCTTCTCCACCGACGCGCGTGAGGAGCAGATCAGCGTCACGTCGCGGGCCTTCAGATGCACCGCGTTCGGATCGAGAGTGTCCGCGATCGAGGAGCACACCGGGCATCCCGCCTCGTAGTCCGGCCCGAACATGAAGTGGTAGATGAGCAGCTGAGAGCGGCCGGCGAAGAGGTCGGCCAGGGACTTGGTCCCATCAGTGGTCTCGAAGCGGTAGTCCTTCTCGACCGGCACCCACGGCAGCTCTCGGCGTTTCCGCGCCAGCTCGTCGCCGCGGCGGGTCAGCTCCTTTTCCTCCGCGAGCAGCTCGTCGCGGGCAGCCTGCCACTCCTCGCGAGTTCCGATCGTGTGTTCAGGCATCTCGTCTTCCTCCTCTCGACCTCGACCGCTCTCGAGGAGCGCTCGGTCGGACGCTATCCCGATCGGTCAATGAGACCATGCCCGAGGGTGCTCCAGTCGCTAGCGTCGGTTCGGATGATGCTCGAGAGCGTGGACGGAGGCGTCTACCGGCTGGACGACCTGCCGGGTGAGCGCGTGGCGCTGTTGTTTGCGCACTCGGAATGCCCGACGTCGAAGCTCGCGCTCGAGCGGTTGGGCCCGTTGGGGCCGGGCCTGGCGGCGCGCGGGACGCGGCTCGTGTGCATCGTGCAGGAGCCCTTGGAGACGGCGGCCCGCCTGGCGAGGCAGAACGGGGTCGAAGCGCTGGTGCTGGCGGAGCGGCCGCCGTACGAGGCGGCTCGCGCCTTCGGTGTCGAGACGGTGCCGACGACGATCGTGCTGTCTGCTGACGGCTCGGTCGAGGGGTCGGTGGTCGGCTGGATGGCCGATGCCCTGAACGAACTGCTGCCCGTCCGCGTGCCCGACGCCGAGCCGCGCTGGAAACCGGGCTGTGAGGCCCGACCCGGACACGACCTGAATCTGCCGGTGCGGGCTGCCGGCGTCTTCGATGAGCTGGAGGACATGTTCGAGCGAGGCTGGACGGACGGCCTGCCGGTCGTGCCACCGACTGCCGATCGCGTCGCAGCGATGCTCGGCGAGCGCGACCCGGATCGGTCGCTCGGCGCGGTACCGCCCGCGCTGGGCGAGGCGACCGTCGCACGTGTGGCGGCGTGCGCAGTTCTCGCCGGCTGCAAGCCGGCGTACTTCCCGGTTGTGCTGGCGGCCGTCGAGGCGGTGCTCGATCCCGACTTCAACGTCCACGGACAGGCGGTCACGACGTCGCCCCCCGGGCAGATCGCGATCGTCAACGGGCCGGTGCGGAACGCACTCGGTTTCAACTCGGGGATGGGCGTGCTCGGCCCCGGCAATCGCGCGAACCTGACGGTCGGACGCGCCGTACGCCTCGTCGTTCAGCTGACCGGCGGCGGCGTGCCGGGCGGTCTCGACCGGGCGACGCTCGGCCATCAGGGGAAGATCTCCTTCTGCTTTGCGGAGAACGAGGAGGCGAGCCCCTGGGAGCCGCTGAGCGTCGAGCGAGGCTTCCCCTCCGATGCGTCGACTGTTTCGTTGATCGGCGGCGACGCGCCGCTCTCGATCTCCGACCATCGCTCCAAGACGCCGAGGGAGCTCGCGGCGACGATCGGCTGGGCGGCGGCCGCCACCTGGAGCCCCTTCTGGTGGCCCCTCGACGCCACCTCCCTCTTCGTCCTCGGCCACGAACATGTGCAGTTGTTCGCGCAGGCGGGTTGGTCGAAGGCAGACGTGCGCGAGGCGATCTTCGAGCAGGTACGGCGCCCGGCGCGCGAGCTTCGGCACGGCGAGACGACCCCGCTCGTGCAGGCCGCCGACCCCGACACGGCAATCGCGAAATGGGATGATCCAGAACGAATCGTGATCGTCGTCGCCGGCGGCGAGGCCGGAAGATTCTCCGCAGTCTGCGGGCCGAGCCTCGGAATGCAAGCAAGCGTGATCACCCGGGAGGTGCAATGGACTACGTGAGCCCGATCGACGAGCGCGTCCGCCGACCCGAGCCGCTCGCGCGCAGAACGGCAAGCATCGAAGGAAAGACGGTCGCGTTGCTCGACATCTCCAAGAACCGCGGAGCGGAGTTCCTCGACCGGCTCGAACAACGCCTGCAGGCGCACGGCGCAAAGACCATGCGCTTTCGCAAGCCGACGTTCTCGCGACCCGCCCCGGCAGAGCTGATCGGCGAGATCGCGCTGCACGGCGACCTCGCCGTCGAAGCGCTGGCCGACTGAGGCTCATGCGTGTCGTGCAGTGTGCACGACCTGGTACGGCTCGAACGGCGCGGCATCGCCACCGCCGGCATCGGCACCATCCCCTTCGCCGACGAAGCGCTCGAACAGGCACGCGTCCTCGGCATGCCCGACCTCCGCATGCTGCTCGTCCCCCACCCCGTCCAGCTACTCGACCCGGCCGAGCTCGACAGGCTCGCCGACACGAGCTTCGGGCGAGTGCTCGAGCACCTCCAGACAGCGTCGACCGGGCGTTCGAGTTCTTAGTCCGGGTACTCGTCCTTCCGCCACGCGCGGGGTTCGTCGGACGGCTTGTTCGGGGTCCGCTCGAGCAAGAAGCTGTAGTAGGGCGCGACAAACGGGTCGGGCGCCGACACGGTGTAGGTGTGGTAGACGGTGCCGTTCGCGCGCGCGAAGGAGATCCAGCTCGGGTTTTCGCGCAGCCCGTCCTTGAGCTCCGCCCCGGTCTGGCGCGACCAGTCCTCGAGCCAGTCGGGCGGGTTGTCGATCATCTCGTTCACCTCAGGGATCTGCCGCGCCTGCTCCTCGGTCAGCGCGAGGCCGAAGTCGAACGCGAAGTCGGTGTTGTAGGTCGAGACGTACGGGAACTGCCAGCCCATCCGCTCCTTGTAGGCGGTGAGGCGCTCGATCGGGGCCCGCGAGAAGCAGATCAGGGTCACGTCGCGGTGGTTCAGGTGGATGAGCGCGCCGTCGAGCCCGTCCGCGAGATTCGTGCAGCCGGGGCAGGCGCCGTTCTTGTAGTCGGGCCCGAACATGACGTTGTAGGCGAGGAGCTGCGAGCGGCCGTCGAACAACTCCGCCAGCGTCTTCTTGCCTTCCGCGGTGTCGAACTCGTACTCCTTCTCGACCGGCACCCAAGGGAGCTCGAGCCGCTGCTTTTTGACCTGCTCGTTCAGCTGCGCCTGCTCGGCCTCGAGTTTCGCGAGCTCGTCCCGGGCGGCCTGCCAATCCTCGCGGGTTCCGATCTTGTGCTCAGGCATCTGCCTGCCTCCTCTCGACGTGGTCTGGCGATTCTGAGATCAGAGATACGACCGGCGCCGCTCGGCAAACTCATCGCCGCTACGCGGCGGCGCGGCGGCTGCTCAGGCCGCCGCGCCCCTCGGTGTGGGCAGTAGAGGCCGTTCGTCGCCTCTGACTACTGCGCTTGC
>JABFWJ010000379.1 GCA_013362295.1 Thermoleophilia bacterium | reverse complement strand
TTCATCGTCATCTCCATTTCGTCTCTGCGAACCCGTGCGACCAGGCTGCCGGGGCCGGCAGCGAGGCGAAATGGGACGACCTGGAGAGTGCGGTGGGGTTAACCCCCCGATTTAGCCCAGCAGGAACGCGGCGACCGCCTGGCGTCCCACGTCGCTCGTCGCGCGGGACTGCACGGAGTGTCCGGCTCCGGGCACGACGACGAGCTTCCCGCGCGGCGCGAGCTTCAGCTCCTGCCGTGCCCACTCGAGCGGTGTCGACAGGTCGTGGTCGCCGTTGATCAGCAGGGTCGGGACGGTGATCTTCCCCGTGGCGAGCGGCGTCGGCGGCGTCGGCGACCAGGGGAGGCACTGGCCGATGAAGCCGTTGTCGAGGGCGGTCTGGCGGTCGTAGGGGAAGAGGTCGCGCTGCTTCAGGCGGGCGACCGCGCGCAGCAACTTCGCGCGCCGGCCGACCAGCGGCGCCGCCGACGTGCCCCACGGATAGCGCCAGTCGGCGCACAACGCGCTCGCGTGTAGGCCCTGGTCGAGGAACTGCGGCGGCGCGGCCTGGAACTGGTGCGCCTGCTGCAGGAAGCTCACGAGCTCGGCGACGTTGCCCCGCGCGCGTCGCGGAGGATCGTCGGGAGGTCGAACGTCGAGCGGTACGTCGGGTCGACGATGCTGTCGAGGGTCAAGGCGTCGAGCAGCACGGGTCCGATGTTATGCGCCCTGATCACAGCTGCGAGGTCGTTCGTGCACGAATCACCGCCGCAGACGTCATGGAGCACGCGGCGCGTGGCCCTGAACTCGACGACGCCGAGGTCGCTCAACCCGACGTGCGGCACGACGGAATCGAGCACGAGCTTCGACACGTGATCCGGGTGCGCGAGCGCATAGCGCTCGCCGACGTACGTGCCGTATGACATGCCGTCGAGCGTCCACTTGTCGACGCCGAGCGCCTTCCGCAGCGCGTCCATGTCGGCGACGACGTCGTCGGTGCCGAAAAACTGCCGCCGTTTGCCGACCTTCGCGGCGCACGCGCGCACCGTCGCCGGCGGAGGCGGGAAGAGATCGGACGTGCCCATCGCCTCCTGTAGCTGCGTGCAGTCGAACGCACCCGCGCCCGTACCGCGCTGGTCGTACATGACGACGCGGTAGTCGCGGAGCTCCGCACCGACGAGACGCGGAGTCCGCGTCAGCGACGGAACCCCCGGCTGGCCGGGCCCGCCCGTGATCACGAGCAGGACGCCGCGCGGTGCGCTCTCGTTGTCCGCCGTGCCGACCGCGAGGTGTAAGAGTCCACTCACGCGCCCCGAGTGATCGAGGGGAACGTCGAGCGTCGAACAGGTGAAGCCGGCAACGCGCGGGCATGGATGCGCGTCGTGCAGGCCGCCGCCGGGCGCGGCTGCGAGCAGCGCGAGCGCGCCGAGCACGAGAAGTCTCACGACGCGCATTGTCGGTTCCCGGCGGAGCGACCGTGAGGGCTGAACGTATATTCAGATCAAATGCGGATCGGAGTGCTAACCGGCGGCGGCGACTGCCCCGGACTGAACGCGGTGATCCGCGCCGTCGCGCGGCGTTCGTGGGCCAACGGCCACGAGGTCGTCGGCGTACGCGAGGGCTGGCGCGGAATGGTCGAGCATCGCTTCTCGCCGCTCGGGCCCGAGCAGATCTCGGGGATCCTCCCGCGGGGCGGCACGATCATCGGCACGACGCGCACGAATCCCTACAAGGTCGACGGCGGGATCGACAAGGTGCGCGCCGCCTTCGAGCAGCTCGACGCACTCGTGGCAATCGGGGGCGAAGACACGCTCGGCGTCGCCGCGAGGCTGTACGACGATTTCGAGGCGCGGGTCGTCGGCGTCCCCAAGACGATCGACAACGACCTCTCGGGCACCGATTACACCTTCGGCTTCGACACGGCCGTGTCGATCTGTACCGAGGCGATCGACCGCCTGCACACGACCGCCGAGTCGCACAACCGCGTCATGGTCGTCGAGGTGATGGGCCGGCACGCGGGCTGGATCGCCGTGCACAGCGGGATCGCGGGCGGAGCGGACATGATCCTCATCCCGGAACGCCCCGTCGACCTGGACGACGTCGAGAACGAGATCCGCCGGCGCCACGGCCGCGGCAAGAACTTCTCGATCGTCGTCGTCAGCGAGGGGTGCGAGCTGCCGGGCGCCGAAGACAAGGGCGAGGTCGACCAGTTCGGGCACAAGCTGCTGGCGAAGCGCGGCGTCGGCGAGCGGCTCGGCGACGAGATCGAGAGCCGCACCGGCTTCGAGACACGCGTCACGGTCCTCGGCCACATCCAGCGCGGAGGGTCCCCCACGTCGCGCGACCGGATCCTCGCGACCCGGTTCGGCCTGAAGGCCGCAGACCTCGTGGAGGCGGGCGACTTCGGCCAGATGGCAGCGCTGCGAGGCGACGAGGTGATCGCGTGCTCGCTGCGGGAGGCGACGGCCGAGCTGAAGACGGTGCCCCTGGACTGGTACGACGTCTCGCGCACGTTCTTCGGGTAGAGGCGATGTTCAGCGTCGAGGAGCGCGACCGCGTCCGGCGTCACGTCCTCGACCTGGCGGCCTCCGATGCGCGCGTCGTGGCGGCGGCGGCCGTCGGTGGCTCGGCAGGCGGTGAGCGCGACCGCTGGTCGGACATCGACCTCACCTTCGGCGTCGCCGACGGCGTCGCGCTCGACGGCGTGCTGGGCGACTGGACGCGCGAGGTCGAGAGCGAGCTGGACGGCATCCACCTGTTCGACCTGCCGCGTCAAGCGTCGATCTACCGCGTCTTCCTGCTGCCGGGCTGCCTGCAGGTCGATCTCTCGTTCACGCCCGCGTCCGAGTTCGGGGCGTACACGCCGCGGTTCGAGCTGCTGTTCGGCGAAGCCGTGGCGAAGCCGCAGCTCTCCGAGCCGTCGGCGCACGAACGGCTCGGTCTGGGCGTCCATCACGCGGTGCGCGCGCGGTTCTGCCTCGAGCGCGGCCGCCTCTGGCAGGCCGAGTACTGGATCACCAGCATGCGCGACGAGGCGCTCGCGCTCGCGTGCCGGCGGCACGGGCTCGAGACGCTGTACGGCCGGGGCCGCGACCGCCTGCCGCCGGACGTGCTCGCTCCATTCGAGGATGCGCTCGTCCGTTCGGTCGACGCGGCAGAGCTGCAGCGCGCGCTTACCGTCGGAGTCGACTGCCTGCTGCGCGAGGCGGACGAGGCCCGCTCGCTCGCGAACCGCGTCGAGCCGCGGTTACGTGAGCTCGTCGCGTAAGGCGTTCAGTCGGTTAGAGCTCGGCGAGCGGGAACGAGCGGTTCCGGCGCGGCGGGACGATGAAGTTCTGCCGGTGCGTCGTCGACAGCACTTCGTTGAAGCCCTGCGCGCGGCTGCGCGGCTCGAGCTCGATCTTCCGCTGAGGAAGATGGCCGTCCATCGCGAGGCGATTGCGGCGGAAGTCGTCGCCTGTCGGGTTGAAGACGACGAAATGCACCCCCGCGGCCGGTAGAACGCCCACCTCGTCGGGTTTCTCGGACCACGCGAACGGGTTGTCGAGCGTGTTGAAGTCGGCCCGCACGGGGATCGCCGTCCCCCGCTCGAACACCGTGCCGTCGTGGGTGACGACGTCGTGCTGCAGACGCGAGGTGGTCTGGATCGAGGCGCTGTGGCCGATCTGGCCGGAGCGCCGGAACTCGCGGTGCACGTCGGCCTCCGTCGAGACGTCGTGCGGACCCTGACGCACGGTCTGTGCGTCCTGCTTCACGCGCAGGTTCGGCTTGAACGCGGTGGCGACGCGCTCGTCGAAGTCGAAGTTGAGGTACCACGCCTCGAGGTCCTCGTGGATGTGCGAGAGATGCATGTGCGTGCCGTGGCGGAAGTAGCCGCTGCCGCGGAAGTCGACGTACCCGAGCGTCTCGAAGTTCGCGATCGTCCCCGGGCCCATCCCCGCGCGCTGCGTCGAGGTGAAGCCGAGGAAGAGCTCGGAGGTGTCGGGGATCAGGTCGGCGCCGGGAATCTGCGCGGCGACCGCCATCTGCTTCGGCAGCGAGCGCCCGCCCTCGAAGCCTCCGCCGGCGAAGCCACGGCGGATCGACGTCAGCTCGAACAGCTTCGATGCGCGCAGACGCTTCGTCGCGTCGTCGATGTTCGCGCGCGCGTCGGAGCGAAGCAGGATCGCGACGTCGTTCGACTCGAGCCTCGTGTCGAAGGGATCGCTGGGGAAGCGCTGTGCGTCGAACAGCACCGGCCTGTCGGCGCGCCGGTCGTGCGGAAGGTGGCGCCGCAGCGCATCGGGCGTGAGACGGCGGAAGTACGGCAGTCCCCAGGCGACGGTGACGCCGAGCCCGTTCGGCGACGGCGCGTAATCGGCGTCGAGCTTCGCGAGCAGTTGCTCGAGCTCGTCCCGGGCGGCGCGCACGTCACCGCGCCCGGGCGTGACGCGCGCGGTGAGGATTTCGTGGTGGAGCGGCGGCACGAGCACTTCGATGCCCTCCGAGTCGACGATGCGGATGCCGTCGAGGAGGTGCTGCTCGGGGAGCAGCTTCGCCGCGTTCGTGCGTTGCGGCGAGCCGCCGGTGAGCTGGTCGACCAGTTCGTAGATCCCGGTCGCGCCGACGGCGCCGGCGGCCGCGCCGACGAGCACTTGCCTCCGCGTCAGCTTCATCAGACCGCGGGCTTGATCAGCACGAGCGACGCGAGCTCGCGCTTCAGATAGTCGACCGTCTTGTTGTACGTGAGCGGCGGCGCGACGTGCTCGGAGAGCGGGTAGAGCGTGCCGTTCCTGTGCCAGAGCAGCACGGCGTGCCAGGCATCCATGTCCTGGTTGGGGCCGGAGTAGAGGCGCGCGGTGATGCCGCCCGCAGTCACGGTGCCGCGCGCGCCGTCGAAGCACGGGACGTTCCTGCTGTCGGCGCCGCCGGTCCGGCACCGCGGGATCTTCATGACGCCGGGATAGCCGCGAAGCACGACGTGCAGCTCCCCGCCCGCGATGCCGGGGCCGGTCTCCTGCCAGACGAAGCTCTCGAGGTAGCTGCGGTCGGGCGAGACCGAGTCGCCGTTGCTCCACTTGCCGCCGATCCGGCTCGTGAGCGGATCCGGCAGCCAGCCCGGGCAGTAGACGGGCGCCTTGACCCTGTTCGCGAGCTTCTGCCAGCCCGCCGGATTGGCGCAGTGCGGCTTCGGGGCGGCCGCCGGCGCCGCGGCGGCCCGCTTCGCCTCGCCGCAGCCTGCCGCGAGCAGCCCGCAGAGCCCTACGAGCAGGGAAAACGTCAGCAGCCCTCGCACGGGGCCATGGTAGCCCGGAACCTCGTCGGCTTCAGACGTCGAAGGGCCGGTACCCGACCAGGTCGCCCACGGGGCGGTTCGGGACGAGCACCGCGTCGATTCCCGCGCGCTCGAGGGCGAGCACCTCGTCGCGGCTTCCGACGTCGACCTGCGCGATCGCGAGCTTGCCCGCCGGTACGTCCGGCAGCAGCTCGAGCACCGCGTCCAGCGGGTCGGCGTCGTCGTCGATCTCGCGCGCGGAGAGCAGGAAGATCTCGGGATCGAGCCGCTCGAGCGCGAGCTCCAGCTCCTCCTCGTCCCGCACGTCGACGACTGCTTCGAGCTGCTGGTGATCCGAATCGTCCTCGGGCCGGATCCGGACGGCGTCGGCCTCCTGCGGCGGGCCCCCGCCGATCCAGAGCAGCGGCAGCGTCGTCGCGGCGCGGATCCCCTCGATCGCAGTGCTGACCGCGACCGCCTTTGCCCCCTGCTCCTCGGCGCTCCGGGCGCCGTCCGCGTCGTCGACGCACACGATGATCGCGATCCCGTCTCCTTCGGAGATTCGTTGGCTGAGGCGTCGTAAGCCGGGCACCTGCCCGACGAAGACTAGAGCAGCGCGACCCTCCGGATGCTACGCGCGAGACGGCGGGCCCGGTTCGAGCCGCTCGAGCCCGGCCCAGTCGGCGCGCGGCGGCGCAAACAGCTCGATCAGGAACGCGCCATCGGGACCCGCGACGACGTCGTGCGGCACGTGCGCCGGGATCACCCACGCCGAGCCCGGCCTGAGCTCCTGTGTCTCGTCGCCGATCCGGAACCGCAGCGAGCCGCGAACGAGCATCCCCGTCTGCTCGTTGACGTGGCTGTGCTCCGGCACCACGGTGCCCGGCTCGAGCTCGATCGCCGCGAGCGTCGCCTCCTTGCCGTTGACGGCCCGGCCGACGACGCCCTCCCAGATCTTGAGTGGGACGATCTCGTCCCAGTGCTCGAAGGCCGTCATGTTCCGATCGGGTGCCAGACGGTCTTCAGCTCGAGGAACGCCGAGATCTCGTAGAGCGACTGCGCGTCGGGCTCGCCGATCACGACGCGCTTGACGTTCTCGGCCGCCGCGACCTCGAGTTCGGGTCGCAGCCCGTCGGCGCCCGTGACGTCGAGCGCGTTCACGTCCATGTGCGAGGCGAGCCACGGCGCGAGCTCGGCGCGGCGGCCGGTGAGGAGATTGACGACCCCGCCCGGGACGTCGCTCGTCGCGATTGCCTCCGCGAGCTCGATCGAGGCGAGGGGCGCGGTCTCGGACGCGAGCGCCACCACCGTGTTGCCGCCGGTGAGCGCGGGAGCAACGCGCGAGACGAGCCCGAGCAGCGGCGGCTCGTCGGGCGCGACGACGCCGACGACGCCGGTCGGCTCCGGCACCGTGAAGTTGAAGTACGGCCCGGCGACGGGGTTCGAGGAGCCGAGCACCTGTGCGAGCTTGTCGGCGAAGCCGGCGTACCAGACCCAGCGGTCGATCGACTTCTCGACCTCCGCCTTGCCCGAGCAGAGCGCGGCGAACTCGGCCACCCGCGCCTCCATCATCTCGGCGATCCGGTAGAGCACCTGACCGCGGTTGTACGCGGTCGCACTCCCCCACTTCGGCTGCGCCGCGCGCGCGGCCTGCACCGCGTCGCGCACGTCCTTGCGTGACGCGCGCGCCACGTTCGCCCCCTGCGCCTCGTAGGTGCGCCCGCTCTCGCTGCGCGGGAACGCGCCGCCGATGAACAGCTTGTAGGTCTTGTTGACGGGGAGCCGCGTCATCTCAGCCGCCGAAGGTCTCCGCTCCGTCGAAGCTCAGGTACGGCTCGAGGCCGTGCAGGCCGCCCTCGCGGCCGAAGCCCGACTCCTTGTAGCCACCGAACGGGCTCGTCGGGTCGAAGCGGTTGAAGGTGTTCGCCCACACGACGCCGGCCCGCAGGCGCTGCGCCATCCAGAGGATGCGGGAGCCCTTCTCCGTCCAGACGCCGGCCGACAGGCCGTACGGCGTGTTGTTCGCCTTCTCGACGGCTTCTTCGGGCGTCCGGAACGTGAGCACGGACAGCACCGGGCCGAAGATCTCCTCTTGCGCGATGCGGTAGCTCTGCGCGACGTTCGTGAAGACAGTCGGCGCGAACCAGTAGCCCTTCTCGGGCAGGCGGCACGGCGGCTGGTAGATCTCTGCGCCCTCCTCCTTGCCGGCCGCGACGAGCTCGTTGATCCGGTCGAGCTGCATCTGCGAGTTGATCGCGCCGACGTCGGTGTTCTTGTCGAGCGGGTCGCCGACGCGGAGTGTGCCCATGCGCTTCTTCAGCTTCTCGACGGCGGGCTCGTAGATCGACTCCTGCACGAACAGCCGCGAACCGGCGCAGCACACGTGGCCCTGGTTGAAGTAGATGCCGTTGATGATCCCCTCGACGGCCTGGTCGAGTGCGGCGTCGTCGAAGAGGATGTTCGCCGCCTTGCCGCCGAGCTCGAGCGTGAGCTTCTTGCCGGTGCCGGCGACGCGGCGCTGGATCGCCTTGCCGACCTCGGTCGAGCCGGTGAACGCGATCTTGTCGACTTCGCTGTCGACGAGGGCCGCGCCCGTGCGACCGTCACCCGTGACGATGTTGACGACGCCGGCCGGGAGCTGCGCCTGGCGGAGGACGTCCGCGAACAGGAGCGCCGTCAGCGGCGTCGTCTCCGCCGGCTTCAGGACGACCGTGTTCCCCGCGGCGAGCGCCGGCGCGATCTTCCACGCGAGCATCAGCAGCGGGAAGTTCCAGGGGATGATCTGGCCGGCGACGCCGACCGGCTTCGGCTTGCGGTTCGGGAACGCGTATTCGAGCTTGTCGGCCCAGCCCGCGTAGTAGAAGAAGTGCGCCGACGCGAGCGGCAGGTCGACGTCGCGCGACTCCTTGATCGGCTTGCCGCCGTTGAGGGACTCGAGCACGGCGAACTCGCGCGAGCGCTCGGCGAGGATGCGTGCGATCCGGAACAGGTACTTCGCGCGCTCCGAGCCCGGGAGCCGCGACCAGCTGCGGTATGCGTCGCGTGCGGCAGCGACTGCGGCGGCGACGTCCTCCGGCCCGGCCTGCGCGACCTCCGCGAGCGGCGACTCGTCGCGCGGCGCGAGCGTGGTGAAGTGCTCCTTCGCCTCGACCCACGTGCCGCCGATGAAGAGCTCATAACGGTCCTGCAGGGAGACGATGTCCGTGCTCTCGGGCGCGGGCGCGTACGTCCAGTCGGTGGGCACCGGCGAACGGTCGCCGCGCTTCTGCAGGTCAGTCATTCGTGAAGTAGTCCTTCGACTGGTAGGCGCCGAGCTTCTGCGTGCGCAGCTGCATGAGGATGTCGTTGACGAGGCTCGACGCGCCGATGCGGTACAGGTCGGGCGTCAGCCAGTCGGGCCCGAGCGTCTCGTGCACCTGGACGAGGTACTGGATCGCGTTCTTCGAGGTGCGGATCCCGCCTGCCGGCTTCATGCCGACCTTCCGGCCCGTCTCCTCGTAGACGTCGCGGATCGCCTCGAGCATCACGAGCTGCACCGGCAGCGTCGCCGCGCCCGGAAGCTTCCCCGTCGATGTCTTGATGAAGTCGCCGCCCGCGGCCATCGCGAGCAGCGACGCGCGGCGCACGTTGTCGTAGGTGCCGAGCTCCGCCACCTCGAGGATCACCTTGAGGTGCGCGTCGCCGCAGGCGTGCTTCACCTGGACGATCTCGTCGAAGACCTTCGCGTCGCGGCCGGAGAGGAACGCCCCGCGGTCGATCACCATGTCGATCTCGTCGGCACCCAGTGCGACCGCGTCCTCGACGTCGCGCACCTTCACGTCGAGCGGCGCCTGGCCGCTCGGGAAGTATGTGGCCACGCTCGCGACCTTCACGCCGGAGCCGGCGAGGCGCTCCTTCGCCACCGGAACGAGGTTCGGATACACGCACACGGCCGCGACGGACGGGACGTTCGGGTCGCCCGGGTCGGGGCGGATCGCCTTCGAGCAGAGCGCCGCGACCTTGCCGGGCGTGTCCTGGCCCTCGAGCGTCGTCAGATCGCAGCAGCGGATCGCCAGCTCGAGCGCCCAGACCTTCGACTCCTTCTTGATGCTGCGCTTCGCCAGCTCGGCAGCGCGCTGCTCGACCGCCACCTGGTCGATCGAGCCGATGCGCGGCAGCCGCTGTTTCAGCGGCAGCTCGAATCCTCTGGGGAGAACCGGCGCCTTGGCCACGCTTTGCAGTGTAGACCGGTGGTAAAAGGTGGCCCCGTGGACGAGATCTGGGCCGAATCGTGGACGCACCTGCACGAGCTGCTGTTCGCGGACTCGTGGCACGAGGCGCTGGCGCGGCATCGCTCGGACTTCGTGTTCCGCGGCGAGGGATCGGGCGACCCGAGACTCGCGACGAGCCTGCAGCGTCTGGGCGGCGACTTTTCCAGCGTCGAGCCGCACCTCCTGCGCAGCTTCCGCCGGTACGCGCACCGGGATGCCGTCACGCGCGACGACCTCTGGCACTGGCTCGCGCTCGCCAAGCACCACGGGCTCGCGACACGCCTGCTCGACTGGACGTACTCGCCCTATGTCGCATTGCACTTCGCGACGGCGAACACCGGAGAGTTCCACGTCGACGGCCGGATCTGGATGGTCGACTTCGTGAAGACGAACCGGCTGCTCCCGGACGAGCTCCGCTCCGCACTCGAACGAGAGGGCATGAACGCGATGTCGGCCGACCTGCTCGGAAGCGTCGCGCGGACGATGTGGGACTTCGACCGTCTCGGCGACGACTTCGTCGTCTTCTTCGAGCCGCCCGCGCTCGACGAGCGGATCGTCAACCAGTACGCGCTCTTCTCGCTCATGCCGTCGCCGTACGCGCACATGGACGAGTGGCTCGAGCGTCACCCGGAGCTCGCGCGGCGGGTCGTCCTGCCCGCGTGGCTGAAGTGGGAGGTGCGCGACAAGCTCGACCAGGTGAACATCACCGAGCGGGTCCTCTTCCCCGGCCTCGACGGCCTGGCGACCTGGCTGAAGCGCTACTTCTCGCCGCGGCGCTAGATCTAGAGCCCGAGCCGTTCGAGCATCGTCTCGTTGCGGCGCCACTTCGGCGCCGCCTTGACCTGCAGCTGCAGGTACACCGGGTGCCCGACGAGCGCCTCGACGAACGGCCGCGCGCCGCGGCCGATCGCGCGCACGACGGTGCCGCCCTTGCCGATCAGGATCTGCTTCTGGCTCTCGGTCTCCGTGTACAGGCGCACGTGCACGAGCTTCTCGTCCATCTCCACGACCTCGGCGGTGAGCGCGTGCGGTAGCTCCTCGCGGACGAGCTTGAGCGCCTGCTCGCGCACCAGCTCGGCGATCCGGGCCTCGAGCGGCATGTCGGTGTCCGTGTCCGGCGGAAAGTAGAGCGGCCCCTCCGGGAGCAGCGAGATCAGGTCGGAGCGCAGCTCGTCGATGCCGTCGTTCGTGAGCGCGCTCACCGGATGCAGTGCGTGGAACGGGCCCAGGGCGGCGGCCGCCTTCATCTGCGTCGCGATGTGCCCGGGCTTCAAGCGGTCGACCTTGTTGACGACGATCACGACCGGCACGCCGAGCCCGAAGACCTTCCGCGCGACATAGCGGTCGCCTGCGCCGATCCGGTCACGTGCGCTGACGACGAGCAGCACGACGTCGACATCCTCGCCGGTGATCGTCTCGTCGACGCGCTCCTGCATGCGCTCGGTCATCGTGTCGACCGGCTTCTGCCAGCCGGGAAGATCGACGAGGACGAGCTGCGCGTCGCCGTCCGTATAGACGCCCCGGATCCGGTGCCGCGTCGTGTGCGGCTTGTCCGAGACGATTGCGACCTTCGAGCCGGCGAGGGCGTTGACGAGTGTCGACTTGCCGACGTTCGGGCGGCCGGCGACCGCGACGAAGCCGGACTTCATCCGGGCAGGTCCCAGGTGTCCGGCAGAAGGTCGGCGGCGCTCGCCGTCCCGATCGTGCCGTCCGCCCGGCGGTACTCGACCTGCGGCACGCGCCATTCGTGGAGCCACTGCCGGCAGCCGCCGCACGGCGACGCGCTGATCGCGACCACTTTGATGTCGCCCGGCCGGTAGCCCGCCGACGCCGCGGCGGCGATCGCGGTCTTCTCGGCGCACTGGCTCAGCGGATAGGCGGCGTTCTCGACGTTCGTGCCGACGAACTCCGTGCCGTCCGTCGTGCGCACGACCGCCCCGACGAGGTAGTTCGAATAGGGCGCGTACGCACGCTGCGCCGCCAGTTCCGCTCTCTCCACCAACTCGCTCACGAGAACACCTGGAAGACGACCAGCGTCGCGAGCGCGCCGACGAGTGCGCCGTAGGTGACCTCGAGCGCCGAGTGCACCCCGGACTCGACCCGCGTCTGCGCGACGAGGAACGCGAGGATCAGCGCCACCGACGACACGACGAAGCGGTGGCCGGCGCCGGTGATGTACGTGATCGCCATCCACCCGGCGAAGGCGAGCGCCGCATGCCCGGACGGCAGGCCGCCGCGGAGCGGCGTGCCACGGCCGGTGTAGGCCTTGGTCGCGATCACGATCAGCACCGTCAGCACGAGTGCGACGATGGTGATCTCCGCCGGCGCCTGGCGGAGCCGGTCGAGCAGGTGCGCCGAGCGGTCGGCGACCTTGCCGGCGAAGACGAAGTAGCCGACGATCAGCGCGTTGACGGACGCGATCAGGACGGCGCCCGCGGCGATGTCCTTCGCGAGCTTCGCCATCGGGTCGAAGGACGTCGTCGCGATGTCGATCGCCGCTTCGACGGCGGTGTTCAGCATCTCCGCGATCAGCACGAAGGTGATCGAGATGCAGAGCGCGATCAGCTCGAGCTTCGTCACGTTCACGACCAGCGCCGCGACGATGACGACGAAGGCGACCGCGAAGTGGATCCGCATGTTCCGCTGCGTGCGGAGGACATGGATGATCCCCTCGGCGGCGTAGTTGAACGAGTCGAAGACCGTCGGTGCGCGGCGGATGCTCATTGCCGCAGCAACTCCTGTTCGCGCGCTTCCATCTCCTCCCCGTGGTCGTAGCCGAGCAGGTGGAGCAGGCCGTGGGTCAGCGGCCAGCGCCAGTCGTCGCCGACGACCTGCGGGCAGACCACGACGTCGCCGAGCACGCGGGGGACGCCTTCCGGAAGCGCGTCGCGGCCGTCGATCGGGAACGAAAGCACGTCCGTGGCCTCGTCGATCCCCAGATGGTCGCGCTTCAGGTCGCGCATCTCGTCCTCGGCGACGAACGCGATTCCCAGCTCGCCGTCCAGGATCCCCTCGGCCTGCAGCACGCGTCCCGCCAGCTCGACGGCGCCGGGCTCGTCGACCTCCGTCCCGCTGCGATTCGCGACGTCGACGCTGATCACCGGTTCCGCTCGTCCGTGTGCTCCTTGTAGGCCTCGACGATCCGCTGCACGAGCTTGTGGCGCACGACGTCCTTGTGGCCGAATTCGACGAACTGGATCCCGGCGATGTTCCGCAGCACGTCCCGGACGTGCACGAGCCCGGAGCGGTTCTCGCGCGGCAGGTCGATCTGGGTCACGTCGCCCGTGACGACGACCTTCGAGCCGAAGCCGAGCCGCGTGAGGAACATCTGCATCTGCTCCGGCGAGGTGTTCTGCGCCTCGTCCAGGATGATGAAGCTGTCGTTCAAGGTGCGGCCGCGCATGAACGCGAGCGGCGCCACCTCGATCGTCCCGCGCTCGATCAGGTTGTTCGCTTTGTCGGGGTCGAGCATGTCGTACAGCGCGTCGAAGAGCGGCCGGAGGTACGGATCGACCTTCGCCATCAGGTCGCCGGGCAGGAAGCCGAGCCGCTCGCCCGCCTCGACCGCGGGGCGCGTGAGGATGATCCGCGCCACCTCGCGCTCGTGCAGGGCGGCCACCGCGAGCGCCATCGCGAGGTACGTCTTGCCGGTGCCCGCCGGCCCGATCCCGAACGTCACCGTCGCGCGGCGGATCGAGTCGACGTACTCCTTCTGCGTCACTGTCTTCGGGGCGATCTTCTTGCCGCGATGACGCCAGACGACCGCGTCGAAGACTTCGCGGACGTCCTGGCCGGCCTCGAGCGTCCCGAGCACCGCGTCGACGGTGTGCGAGCCGATCTGGTGTCCGCCCTCGACCAGCTCGACGATCTCGTCGATCACGGCGCGAGCCTCGGCCACCTGGTTGTCCTCGCCCTCGAGCGTCAGCTGGTTGCCGCGCAGGCGGACGTGGCACTTCAGCCGCTCGTTGAGCGCGTCGAGGACGCCGTCCGAGATGCCGGCGAGCTCGGCGGCGACCGCATTCGAGACGTCCAGGGTTTCCTGCACGGCGCCCAGTGTAGGGCTAGAGACGGTCCACGAAGGCGCCGACGGCCTCGGCGACGCGGCCCAGATCCTCGAGGCGCGCGAGGCCGTGATTGGCCCCGTCGATCTCGAGCACGTCGTCCGAAAGCTCGCGCGCCAGGCGGCCGTCCCACGTCGGATCGGCGGTGCCCCCGATCAGCAGCGCCGGCGCCGTCCGGCGCTGCAGACCCGCCACGCACTCCTCTTCGGTGAGCAGGGGCGTCAGCCAGACGGCCGCCACCCGATGGTGTGCGGCGAGGCCCGTCGCCAGGGACGTGATCGACTTCCCGGCCAGCAGGCGGACGGTGCTGTTGGGCGCGCCCGCGATCGCAGCCTCGCCGCGCTCGCGGGCCCACTCGACGCGGTCGCTGCCGTCCCGGTCGTACTCGTCCCACACCTGCACGACGCTCCAGCCGCGTTCGGTGAGCGGCTGGATCACGAATGCATTCACGGGCATCCCGCCGAGCATCGCCCCGGGGAGGACCGCGGCGCAGCGCGCGGGATCGCCGGTGTACATGTAACCGCTGGTGAGGCCGAGCTCGACCCGGCCGATCTGCACTCAGGCCAGCTTCTCGCGCACGAGCTGGCTCACCGCCGACCCATCCGCACGGCCCGCGATCTGGGGCATCACGTCGGCCATCACCCGCCCCATGTCGCGGAGGCTCGTCGCCCCGTTCTCGGCGATCGCGTCGTCGACGATGCGCTCGATCTCGTCCTCCCCGAGCGGCTCGGGCATGAACTCCTCGAGGATCGCGAGCTCGCCCTCCTCCTTCTCGGCCTGTTCCGCGCGACCCGCCGCGTGGAAGGCGTCGGCCGCCTCGATGCGCTTCTTCCGCTCGCGCTGCAGCACCTGCAGCTCCTCGTCCTCCGAGAGCGGCCTGAGCAGGTCCTTCTCCGCGGACTTGAGGCTCGAGAGGATCAACCGGAGCGCGTCGCGGCGGTCGTTGTCGCGCGCGAGCATCGCGTCCTTCACCTCTTGCTCCAGCTGGGCGACGAGACTCATCCCGGCGACTCCGTCGAGCTTACGCCGGTCACTCTTCGAGCTCCGCGACCGCGGTCGCGACGGCCGAGGGCACCTCGGCACCGGTGTCGCCTCCGCCGAGGATGTGCCAATGCAGGTGGAACACCGTCTGGCCCGCGCTGGGGCCGACGTTCACGAGCACGCGGTAGTCCCGCAGGCCGACTTTCTCGGCCGTCTCCGCGACGAATTCGAGCATGCGCCGGGATTCTCTCGCATCGAAGTCCCCGACCTCGCGGAAGGTGTCGACGTGGCGCTCCGGGATCACGAGCACGTGCACCGGCGCCTGCGGGTTGATGTCGTTGATCGCGACGAAGCCTTTACCCTTGTGCACGTACGCGCCTTCGCGCGCGATGCTGCAGAAGAGGCAGTCGTCATGCTGCTTCGGCACGGATCCCCTCCTCGGTGACCGCCGCCGCGCGCACGCGGACGAGCGCACCGACCGGCGCGTCGACGAGCCACGGCGAGTAGTCGTCGCCGTAGCCGCGACCCGGTCGGTCGACGAGCACGGTGTCGTCGGCGCCGACCTTCGCGTGCCAACGCTCCAGGCACAGCTCGTGCGAGAGCGTGCGCAGGCGGGCGCCGCGCACCTTCTTCACCCGCGCCGGGACCGGGTCGTCGGCGGCGGTGACCGTGCCGGGGCGCGGCGAGTACGGGAACACGTGCACCTTCGTGAGACCCGCGCGCTCGACGGTGCGGAGCGTCTGCTCGAAGGCGGCGTCGTCCTCTGCGGGAAAGCCGACGATCACGTCGCTCGTCAGGTTGAACTCGCCGGCGAGGGGAGCGAGCCGCCGCAGGTACGTCTCGGTCGTGTAGCGGCGGCGCATGGCGCGCAGCACGCCGTCGTCGCCGGACTGCAACGGCACGTGCAGGTGCTTTCCCGCGGCTGGCGTGTCGCGCAATGCCGCGACGAGCGAGTCGTTGACGTGGTTGATCTCGATCGAGCTCAGGCGCAGTCGCTCGAGGCCCGGCGTCGCTCCTGCTTCGCGCACGAGGCGCGGCAGGTCGTAACCGGCGCCCCGGTCGCGGAAGCAGCCGAGGTTGATGCCCGTGAGCACGACCTCGCGGTGCCCCTGCGCGACGCGGCGGCGGATCTCCGCCAGCACGGCCTCGGCGCTGCGGCTGCGGGACGCGCCCCGGACGAGCGGGATCACGCAGAAGTTGCACGAGAAGGAGCAGCCGTCCTGGATCTTCACGAACGCGCGCACCCGGTCGATCTTCGCGTCGGCCTGGACGCAGCCGATCGCGCCGACGTCGCCGGCGACGAACGCCGCCGTCTCATCGCTGAGCTTGTCCA
>JABFWJ010000351.1 GCA_013362295.1 Thermoleophilia bacterium | reverse complement strand
GGGGTTTTGCTCGCCAAGGGTCGTCTCCTGTGCAGGTAAGGATTTGTCAGTAATGCAACGGTTGTTGGTCACCGGCGGTTGCGGGTACCTCGGGCGGGAGCTCGTCGGGCGCGCTCCAAAACGGCGCTGGGAGGTGCGTGCGACCTGGTTCGAACGCCCTCCCAACGCCGACGCCGAGTGGGTCCACGCCGACCTGCGCGATCCCGGCGCAGCCCGCCGTGCGGTCGCGGGTGTGGACGCGGTCATCCACACCGCCTACCGCCAAGGTGCAGGCGAATGGGAGGCGAACGCCGGCGCCACGGCGGCCGTCGCGGAAGCGGCGCGCGGCCTGCGCTTGGTCCACCTGTCCAGCGACATCGTCTTCGACGGGAGGCGCGGCCGGTACCGGGAGGAGGACGAGCCCGCCCCGGTCAACTCGTACGGGCGGTCGAAGGCGGCGGCCGAGCGGCGCGCGCTCGAGCTTCACGGCGCACCGACGATCGTGCGCACGTCGCTCATCTACGGCGGCCCGGAGCCCGGCCCGCAGGAACGCCTCGCGGCCGAGGGCACGCGGTTCTTCGTCGACGAGATCCGCTCGCCCGTGCAGGTGGGCGACCTCGCCGATGCGCTGCTCGAGCTCCTCGACACCGAGGTCACAGGCCCGCTGCACGTCGCGGGCGCGGACGACGTCTCACGGTTCGACTTCGCAGTCCTGCTCGGAGCCGACCCTGCACGCATCGAGCGCGCACACACGACACGGGACCGGGCGCCAAACGTGTCGCTCGACAGCTCGCGCGCAGCTGCTCTGCTCCGCACGCCGCTGCGCGGCGTCTACGACGTGCTCGGGCCGTCGAGCAATGGCGCGACCCGCTCCATCAGGTCGAACAACGACTCGGCCTGAGCATTCGCAGGGTCGAGCCTGCTGAGCAGGTTGAGACCGAGATACAGAGCGACGAGCGCCGACGCGACGTCGGCGAGCGGGATCGTCTCGGACAGCGGCGAGTCGCCCGCGACGTCGTCGAGCACTGCCGCGACGAGCTCGATCCACGGAGCCATCCGCGTGAGGAGCTCGGCCCGCAGTTGCGGCCGGGCGAGCGACGCGGCGAGCAGCTCCGAGATCACGGTCACATGGCCGCCCTCGACGTCCTCGCGGTAGAGACGGCGCGCAGTCGCGATCCTTTCCGCGGTGTCGGTGGCCGCCGCCATCGCCGTCCGGTAGCGCTCGAGCCGTGCGGCGGCCGTCGCATCCAGCGCTGCGAGCAGCAGGCTTTCGACGCCGCCGAAGTGGTAGAAGACGAGCGCCTGGTTGACGCCCGCCCGTCCGGCGATCGCGCGGGCGGTCGTCCCGCTGAATCCCTCCGTCTTCAACGTGTCGAGCGCGGCCTGGACGAGCGCGGCCCGAGTCCGGTGTGGTTGGTTAGGCATATGTTTTAATCATCTGCTTTAATCAGGTGCCCAACGATAGCCTACGCCAGGGAGGGGTCATGCACCAGCCGCCGCCGCTCGCGCAACTCGGAACCGATCTCGTGGTCACGACGCGCTGGCGGAGACACGTCGCCCTCGCCCGTCCGGCGGCCGCCCTGACGGGCGTCGTGTCCGCTGTCCTCGCAGGGCACGCTCTCTGGGCGCTCGCGCCGCTCTTTCTCGTGTTCACGACGATGATCTCGCTGATGCACGACACCGTCCACGGCTCCCTCGGCCTGCGCCGGCGCGGCACGGACCTGACGCTCCTCGCCGCGGGAGCGGTCCTGATGGTGAGCGGTCATGCGTACCGGGCGACGCACATCAACCACCATCGCGTGTTTCCCGGTCCGGACGATCCGGAGGGCGAGGCGGCGCGCCTGAGCATCGGGCGCGCACTGCTCCTCGGGCCGCTGCACGTGCCGCGGATCTGGCTGTGGGCGTTCCGGCACGCTCGGCGCGGGCGCACGTGGCTCCTCGCGGAGGCCGCCGTTCCGCCGGCGGCGCTCGCGGCGGGCGCGCTGTATTGCCGACCGCTCGTCGCCTACGCCGTGGTTGCGCTCGCGGGCGGCTGGCTGTACCCGCTGCTCACAGTCCGGCTGCCGCACGCGCATCCGGGCGACGAGCCCGTGACACAGGCGCGGACGCTGCGCGGTCGTTTGCTGCCGCCGCTCCTGCTCGAGCAGACGTATCACCTCGAGCACCACCTCTATCCGCGCGTGCCGAGCCACAAGCTGCCGGAGCTCGCACGGCGGCTCGATCCGTTTCTGCGCTCAGCCGGCGTCGTTCCCCGCCGCGTTCCGTAGGCGGTCCGCCGCGGCGCGGCCCTCGGGCGTCGCCAGGAAATGCTCCAGTGGGACGTGCAGGAGCGCCGCCTTGCACTCGGCGAAGACCTCCGCGCCGTCGCTGATCGAGGCGTTCACGTGCAGGCGCCTGCCGCTCGCCTCGTCGAGCCAAGCGCGGAGCAGCAGCTCGGTGTTGATGGCGACGGGATGGCGGTAGCGGACGAAGATGCGCGCCGTCACGGACGGGAACGCGTACCACGTCGCGAGGAGCCCCACCGCCTCGTCGAGGGCGCCCGCGACCAGGCCGCCGTGCGCGATCCCGGGCCCGCCCTGGTGACGTTCGTCGAACGAGAAGTACGCCTCGTACTCGGTCGCGCCCTCGACGACGGGCTGCGGCAGGTGCAGGCCGTGCTCGTTGTCGCCGCACCCCCAACAGCTCGGGTCGTGATGCGGCCGGATGCTGCTCACTCGGCCCAGACGTTCTCGAACGTCCCGAGCCGGAGCTCCTGCAGGTAGTAGAGCCGCGAGTCGTCGCTGCGGCGCAGGTACTCGTCCTGGTTTTCGGTCACGAACGCGTTGTACGCCTCGGCCGACTCCCAGCGGTCGATCACGACGTAGCGGCCGAACTCCTCGACGTCGCGCAGGAGCTCGGTCCCGATGAAGCCGAGACCCTGGCGGAAGAAGCGCGCCCATTCGCCGTTCGGCCCGTACACCTCCTCGAAGGCCTCCGGTTCGCGCACGTCGTATCGGAAAACGATCGCGATCACCGCAAGCCGCCGCGCTCATGATGCGCCCTGAAGAAGTTCTCGCTGCCGGCGGTCGCCATCGCCGACGAGGCGCTGATCTCGAGACAGAGCGCCGCCGCGGCGACGATCTGCGCGAAGCGGTAGACCTTGCCCGGCCCCGCGCAGCCGATCGAGGCGAGCCAGTCGCGGGCAGACGGAAGCGTCGTGCCGCCGCCGACCGTCCCGACCTCGAGCCCGCCAAAACGGATCGACGCCTGTAGACCGCCTTCGACCCGCCGCGCGGTTCCGTGCGCCATCGAGCTCGTCCCGACCATGCCGAGATCCTGGCCCGTCGCCGCGAACACGGCGGCGACCGCCGACGCGGGCGTGAACGCCACCGACTGCATCCCACTCGCGACGGCCCCGTGCGTGCCCGCCCAGGAGAGCGCCTCGAGGTCCTCGGCGGTCGTGCGCAGGACGCGGCGGATCTGCTCGTCCGTCAGCAGCGCCTCCGCGAGCACGGTCTTGCCGTGCCCGGACTGGAAGTACTCCGCGGACGGTTTCTTGTCGCCGCCCATGTTTGCCTCGAGGATCGCGCGCTGCGGCTTCACGGGCGCGCGCTGCATCACGTAGCCCATGTTCAGCGCGTACGAGTTGCGCGTCATCATGTTCGGACCGACCGCGTCGCCGGTCGTCCACTGCCAGAGCACGTGGCACATGGGTCCCACGACATGCGTCTTCGCTCCGCGCAGCCTCGCGCGCGTGGACAGTGACGCGTCGTCCGACGACACGAGCCAGTCGCGCATCGCCGGGAGCTCCGACTCGACCCAGCGTGCGAGCGAGACCGCCTCCCCCGCGTCGGCGCAGACGAAGCACGAGGCGCGCGTGATCCGGTCGTGCAGGACGTATGTGCGGACCGCGCCGGCAGCGAGCGAGCCACGCGTCATCGACGCGGTCAGCCCGCCTTCGGTGTGCGCGAGCGGCACGTGCACGGTCTCCGCCGCGCGACCGGTCTCGAGGACCGTGCCGGCGTCGTCGAGCTCGTACGCGCCGAGCTCGATCTCGACGGGCACGGCCGACACGGGAATCACGGCGACGCCGACGAGCGACTCCGCCGCGCCGGCGAACGGCTCGAGGTCGACCGAGGTCACGAGCCCGTCCACGCCCATCGCCTCGCGCCGCTGTTCGATCGAGCTCGCATCGTTCTTCCGCGGCCAGCGCATGCGGAGACTTTAGAGTCGCCGCATGACCGCGACACTGATGAGAGGAAAGCCGCTCGCCGACCGCATCCGCGCGGAGGTGGCCGAGGAGGTGCAGCAGATCGGCCACATCGGCCTCGTCACCGTCCTGGTCGGCGACGATCCGGCGTCCGAGGTGTACATCCGGCTGAAGCACAAGGCGGCGAGCGAGGCGGGCTTCGACGCGACCGACCTTCGCTTGCCGGCCGAGACGACGCAGGACGAGCTGCTCGCGAAGCTCGACGAGCTGAACGCGTCTGACGAGGTCGACGCGATCCTCGTCCAGCTGCCGCTCCCGCCGCAGATCGACGAGGCGCGCATCATCCGCGCGGTCGCTCCGTCGAAGGAC
>JABFWJ010000330.1 GCA_013362295.1 Thermoleophilia bacterium | reverse complement strand
CGATGCGCCGGGACGGGGTGGGCGAGCGCCACCGTCGAGGGCGAGCGGTCGGTCATGGCGCCGACTGTACCAGCGAAATGGATCCATTTGACGTAATCTTGGATCCAACCTACTCTTCCAGTCCCACGTTGGCCGCGCATCCGGCGCGGCTGCCCGACCGTAGTGCTCGTTGTAGTCACCGACAGGGGGAACAAAGCATGAAAATCACTCGCGTGCGCGTTGTCATGGGGGTCGTGCTCGTCCTCGCGCTCGCCGCGGGCGTCGGCGCATCGGCCCGCTCCTCGGCGCCGCCCGCCCTCAAGAACGGGGGAACCCTGACGATCGCGCTCGACTCGGATCCCGACGCACTGGATCCATCCCTTGCGCGCACATTCGTCGGGCGCATGGTCTTCATGGACATGTGCGAGAAGCTCTACGACCTGAACGGCAAGCTGCAGATCGTCCCGCAGCTCGCCGCGTCGCTCCCGACCTTCTCCGCGGACAAGAAGACGGTCACGATCAAGCTGCGGACGGGGATCAAGTTCAACGACGGCACGCCGCTCGACGCTGCCGCCGTCAAGAAGTCCCTCGAACGGCACAAGACGCTGCCGCGCTCGGCACGCGCCAGCGAGCTCGCGCCTGTGGCGTCGATCGACACGTCCGGCAGCTCGACCGTGATCCTGCATCTGACCGATCGCTACTCGCCGATCACGGCGCAGCTCGCGGATCGCTCCGGGATGATCATGTCGCCGAAGCAGCTCGACGCACTCGGCGACAAGTTCGCGACGAACCCGGTCTGCGTCGGCCCGTTCATGTTCAAGGACCGGGCGGCGGGCGACCACATCACGCTCGTGAAGTCGCCGTTCTACTACAACAAGAAGAACGTCCACCTCGACTCGATCGTGTGGAAGATCATCACGGACCCGGCGGCGCGCGCGGCGAACCTGCGCTCGCACGACGTCGATGTCTCCGAGGGGATCGCTTCGACGGAGCTCCAGTCGATCCAGAAGGACAGCTCGCTGCAGCTCTTCAAGTCGACCTCGATCGGCTACCAGGGCATCACGATCAACATCGGGAACTCGAGGGGCCTCGGCAAGCTGCCTTATACGAACACGGGAACCGCGATCGCGAAGTCGTCCGACCTGCGCGAGGCGTTCGAGCTCGCGCTCGACCGCAAGGTGATTAACAAGGTCGTCTTCGGCGGCACCACGAACCCTGACTGCTTCCCGGTCGCACCGGGCACGCCGTGGTATGCCGCGGTGAAGGGCATCCCGTGCAACCTGAACGCGGACGTCAAGGGCGCGAAGGCCGCCTTTGCCCGCTCGGGCGCCTCGCCCGGCGTGACGGTTCACCTGATGCTGGGGACCGACCCGATCGCCGCCCGGCTCGGGCAGGTCATCCAGTCGATGGAGAAGCCGATCGGGATCAACGTCGTCCTCGACCCGACGGAGTTCGTGACGTCGCTGAACCACGAGGACGCCGGGCAGTTCGAGACGTTCGCGATCGGTTGGTCCGGACGCATCGATGCCGACGGGAACATCTTCAACTTCCTGCACACGACCGGGTCGCAGAACGACAGCGGCTACTCCAACGCAGTCGTCGACCGTGCCCTGACGAACGAGCGCAAGGCCGCGTCGCTCAAGGCGCGTCTCGTCTCGTTCCACGCCGCGCTCTTGCAGGCGGCGAAGGACCGTCCGATCATCTACCTCTACCACGCGGTCAACCGCGATGCGCAGTCGAAGAAGGTCGGCGGCATCCAGCTGTTCGGCGACGGATTGGTTCGCGTCCAGTTCGCCGGCTTCAAGAAGTAGCGAAGCGAGCAAAAGGGCGATCATGGGCGGTTTCCTCCTGCGCAAGGTCGGAGCCGCCCTGATCGTCCTCGTGCTCGCGAGCATGCTCGTCTTCGCCGGCGTGCGCGCGATCCCCGGCGACCCCGCGGTCGCGCTCGGCGCCGAGAACAGGGACCCGGCCGTCATGCGGGCGATCCGGCACAAGTACGGGCTCGACAAGCCGCTGCCGGTGCAGTACGTGAACTGGGCGTCGCTCGCCGTTCGCGGCGACCTCGGCACCGACCAGCGAGAGCTCTCCGTGTCACGGACGATCGTGCAGCGGCTGCCGATCACGCTCGAGCTCGCCGGCCTCGCGATCCTGATCGGGTCGCTGATCGGGATCCTCGCCGGCGTGCTGGCCGCGGTGCGGCGCGGCAAGCCGGCGGACTACGGCGCGACGACCGTCGCGCTCGTCGGCCTGTCGGTCCCGCACTTCTGGCTCGGGATCCTGATGATCATCTACTTCGCGGTGCGGCTGCACTGGCTGCCGGCCGGCGGCTACGTCCCCTTCTCGCAGCACCCGCTCCAGAATCTCGAGCACATGCTGATGCCGGCGATCGTGCTCGGGACCGGCCTGTCGGCCGTCCTGATGCGGCAGATGCGCTCGTCGATGCTGAACGCGCTCGGCGCGGACTACGTGCGCACCGCGCGGGCCAAGGGACTGTCGGAGTGGTCGGTCGTCGGGAAGCATGCGCTGCGCAACAGCCTGATCACCGTGACGACGGTGATCGGCCTGCAGCTCGGCGCTCTCATCTCGGGCGCCGTGATCACCGAGCAGATCTTCGTCATCCCCGGGTTCGGCCGGCTGACGATCGACGCGGTCAACCAGCGCGACTACACGCTCCTCCAGGGCGTGGTGCTGGTCGCGGCGGCGGGCTACGTCGTCGTCAACCTGCTGGTCGACGTCGTCTACTCGCTGCTCAACCCGCGCATCCGCGTCGCCGGGGCGAACCGATGAGCTACGTCGACACCGCGGCCGTCGGCATCAACCCGCGCGCCCGCCGGCGCAGGCTGCTGCGCAAGCGCTTCATGCGGCGGCCACTCGCGATCGTGGGGCTCCTCGTCGCGCTGTTCTTCATCCTGACCGCGATCCTGGCGCCGGTCGTCGCGCCGTACTCCGCCTCCGCGACCGACTTCAACGCGACCCTCGCGCCTCCGTTCTCTGCGCACCATCTGCTCGGCACCGACGAGCTGGGACGCGACCAGCTGTCGCGCATCATCTGGGGGTCGCGCGCGTCGATCCAGGCGGGTGTCCTCTCGACAGCGCTCGCGATCCTCATCGCCGTGCCGGTCGGCATCGTCGCGGGCTACTACCGCGGCTGGATCGATCCCGTGATCGCACGGCTGACGGATGTGCTGCTTGCCTTCCCGTTCCTGATCCTCGCCGTCGGGCTGGCGGCGATCCTCGGCCCGTCGCTGACGAACGCGACGCTCGCGCTCGGGCTCGGCGCCGTTCCCGGCCTGATTCGCGTCGCGCGCGGCGAGGCGCTTGCGCTGCGCGAGGAGGACTACGTGCGCGCGGCGGTTGCAAACGGTGCGAGCGACGTCGCGATCCTCGGCCGCCACGTGCTCCCGAACATGACCTCCACGCTGATCGTGCAGGCGACCGTGACGATCCCGGCGGCGATCATCGGCGAGGCGGTGCTCTCGTTCCTCGGCCTCGGCGTGCAGCCTCCGACTCCGTCGTGGGGCGTGATGCTCGCCGACGCGCAGTCGTACGTCTCGCAGGCGCCGCGGCTGGCGATCTTCCCGGGGATCGCCATCTTCGTCTGCTCCCTCTCGTTCAACCTGCTGGGCGACGGCCTGCGAGACGTCCTCGACCCGCGCACGACGCGATGAGCCTGCTCGAGGTGCAAGACCTGTCGGTGCGGTTCGACACCGACGATGGCGCCGTCCACGCGGTCGACCGCCTCGCGTTCACGCTCGAGGCCGGCGAGGTGCTCGGCGTCGTCGGGGAGTCCGGCTGCGGCAAGAGCGTCAGCGCGATGTCGCTGCTCCAGTTGCTGCCCGAGACGGCGCACATCACCGGCCGGGCGCAGTTCGACGGCCTCGACCTGATCACTGCGTCGAGAGCGAAGCTGCGGGACATCCGCGGCCGTGAGATCGCCTTCGTCTTTCAGGAGCCGATGACGTCGCTCAACCCCGCGTTCCGGATCGGCAACCAGCTCGGCGAGGTGCTCCGCCGCCACCTCGGCCTCAACCGCAGCCAGGCGCGGCAGCGCGCGATCGAGCTGCTCGACCTCGTGCGCATCCCGGCGCCCAAGCGGCGGATCGACGAGTATCCGCATCAGCTCTCGGGTGGGATGCGGCAGCGGGTGATGATCGCGATCGCGCTCGCCTGCGATCCGAAGATCCTGATCGCCGACGAGCCGACGACCGCGCTCGACGTGACGATCCAGGCCGGCATCCTCGACCTGATGCGCGACATCCGCGAGCGCCTCGGCACGGCGATCGTGCTCATCACCCACAACCTCGGCGTCGTCGCCGATATCGCCGACCGCGTGATCGTCATGTACGCGGGACGCAAGGTGGAGGAGGCGCCGGTGCGCGAGCTCTACGCCCACCCGCAGCACCCGTACACGATCGGGTTGCTCGGCGCGATCCCGCGGCCGGGCGCGGCCGACGAGCAGGGCCGGCTGCGGGAGATCCCTGGGCGCGTGCCGTCGCTCGCCGAGCTGCCGAGCGCCTGCGCGTTCGCGCCCCGCTGCCCGCGTGCGGACGACCGCACGCGCTCCGAGCAGCCCGAGCT